>JAUCDU010000024.1:0-14528 GCA_034674825.1 Giesbergeria sp. | reverse complement strand
GGTGGGGCTGTGCGTGATTCGCACGGCCGAGTCGGTCTTGTTGATGTGCTGGCCGCCGGCCCCGCTGGCGCGGTAGGTGTCGGTGCGCACGTCCGACGGATTGATGTCGATCTGGATCGAGTCGTCAATCTCGGGGTAGACAAACAGGCTGGCAAAGCTGGTGTGGCGTCCGCCCGAGCTGTCGAACGGCGACTTGCGCACCAGGCGGTGCACGCCGGTTTCGGTGCGCAGCAAGCCGTAGGCGTATTCGCCCTCAATGTGGATCGTCGCGCCCTTGATGCCGGCCACGTCGCCGGGGGTCTCGTCGTCCACGCTGGTTTTGAAGCCCTTGCGTTCGGCGTAGCGCAGGTACTGGCGCAGCAGCATGCTGGCCCAGTCGCACGCTTCGGTGCCGCCGGCGCCGGCCTGGATGTCGAGGTAGCAGCTGAGCGGGTCAGCCTCGTTACGAAACATGCGGCGGAATTCGAGTTCTTCGATTTCCGGACGCAGCTTGGCGGTTTCCTGCTCGATCTGCAGCAGGCCGGCCTCGTCGCCCTCGTCGCGGCTCATCTCAAAGAGCTCGGTGTTGTCGGCCAGCTCACGCGTCAGGCGTTCGAGCGCGAGCACAACGCCATCGAGCGATTTCTTTTCCTTGCCCAACTCCTGGGCCTTTTTCGGGTCGTTCCAGACGGCCGGGTCTTCCAGCGATGCGTTTACCGTGCGCAGGCGTTCGAATTTGGCATCGTAGTCAAAGATACCCCCGTAACTCACGGGTGCGCTCCCCGAGGTCGTCGAGGGCGTTGCCGATCAGGTTGATGCGTTCTGCTTCCATGGTGTTCTCTTTGGCTTGTTGGTAGGACAACCCGACATTTTCTCATGGGTGCCATGGCGCATTCATGTACTACGAAATTAATAGCTTGCTGCGCTTGCTACATAAGCGCTAGGTGCCAAAAACCCTCAAACTTTCGGCATCGGCGTGCGCCGCGCCCACTGGCGATTCAGTGGGGCGGCAGTGCCGGCGCTTGGGCGCGCGCCACCAGCCAGGCGACGAATGCCTCGGCGGGCATGGGATACCCGCAGTGGTAACCCTGGGCCTGGGTACAGCCTTGCTCGCGCAAGTAGTCGAGCTGCTGCTGGGTTTCCACGCCTTCGGCGGTGGTCGCGATGCCCAGCGCCTGGGCCATGCGTACGATGGCGCTGATCAGCGCGCGGTCGCTCGGGTCGTCGCCCAGATCGCGCACGAAAGACTGGTCGATCTTCAGCTTGCTGATCGGGAAGCGCTTGAGCACGCTGAGAGAGGAATAGCCGGTGCCGAAATCGTCGATGGCAATGCGTACGCCCAGCGCGTGCAGTTGCGCCATGGTCGAGCCCGCAAGCTGCGGGTCGTCCAGCGCAACGCCTTCGGTCAATTCAAGCTCCAGCACGTCTGCGGACAAACCGCATTGCGCAAGCAGTTCGGCAATGCGCTCAGGCATGCCGGGGCGGCGAAACTGCACCGCCGACAGGTTGACGGCGACGCTGGGCACGACATGGCCGGCATCCTGCCAGGCGCGTACTTGCGCCAAGGCGGTGCGCAGCACCCAGTCGCCAATGGTCAGAATCTGGCCGCTGTCTTCGGCCAGCGGGATGAATTCGCTCGGCGAAATGGCGCCCAATTCGGGGTGCTGCCAGCGCAGCAAGGCCTCCACGCCATGCAACTGCCCGGTGGCAATGCACACTTGCGGCTGGTAGTGCAGCGAAAACTGGTCGCGCTCAAGCGCACGGCGCAACGCGTTCTCCAGCAGCAGTGCACGCGCCGACTGGGCCTGCATTTCGGGTGTGAAGAAACGGTAGGTATTGCGCCCGCCTTGCTTGGCGCGGTACATGGCAACGTCCGCCGACTGGGTGAGCGTGTCGAAATCCTGGCCGTCTTGCGGAAACACGGCAATGCCCATCGAGGGCGCCATGGTCAACTCGTGCCTATCTATTTGGTAGGGCTGGCGCGAGGCGTCAAGCAACTTGCATGCGACCCGCTCGGCGCCATGCGCGGTTGCGCCGGGCAGCAGCAGGATGAATTCGTCGCCGCCGAGCCTGCAAACCGTGTCTTTTTCGCGCACCACGTCGCGCAGGCGCTCAGAGATCGCAACCAGCAAAGCGTCGCCCACGCGGTGGCCGAGCGAGTCGTTGACGTGCTTGAAATGGTCAAGGTCCAGGAACACGACGGCCAGCGGGCTGCCGTCCTGCTGTGCGGCGGCAATGGCTTCGCGGCTGCGCTCGGCAAGGAGGGTGCGATTGGGCAGGCCGGTCAGCGGGTCGTAGTGGGCCAGCCAGTGGATGCGGTCACGGTCCACGCGTCGCTCTTCCATTTCGAGGTGCAGCGTCGCCACGGTGTCGCGCAGTTGGCGTGTGCGCTCGTCCACCAGACGCTCGAGCTCGGACTGCGCACGTTTGCGTTCGGTCACGTCCATGGCAATCCACAGCGAGCCGTTCGTAGGTGCTGAGGGATCGAGCGCCCGGCTGCGCACGTCGCAGTCGAGCCGGCTGCCGTCTTTGCGGTACAGCGCCAATTCTCCCGAGAACGATTCGCCGCGCATCAAGACCGGGCCGCTGCGCAGAGCGATATCGTGCCATTCGGCGTCGGTTGAATACCATGTGCGGGAAGAGACATTTGCCAGTTCGCCGGGCTCATAGCCGAGCATTCGCTCGAAAAAACTGTTGCAGCGCGTCATCCGGCGGTCCACCAAGTAGACGATGCCAACCATGGCGTGGTCGAACAGCGTCTGCTTTTCCCACAGTGCAGCGTCTAGCCGCTTCTCGGCCGCCTTCTGCGCTTCCAGGTCGTCGATGACCCATACAGCGCCTTCGTCAGGGAACCGCGGATTGATGAGGCTGCCTGTCAGCCGCGCCCAGAAGGGCCGGCCGTCTCGCCGGCGCATTTCGCGCTCTGTGACATACGGCCGGCCAGCCGCGATCACCGGAAATGCGGCGCGGCCCAAGTCTCGGTAGGCGGCGCGCCCGAGCGAAAAACTCTCGCTGCGTTGACCAATCAGATCGGCTGCGTCGCCATAACCAAACAGTTGCGCAAAGCGGGCGTTGCAGCGAACCACTTCGCGCGCCCGGATAAACACGATGCCGGCGCCTGCGTTGTCCAGCAGCGCCTGCAATTCGTGCAAAGTACGGTCGGAGCTCGCGTCAGTGCGGGGTAGATTCAGCGGGACGGAAAGGTCGTTCACAAAGGCCAAAGACTGCGGGAACTGCGAAAAAAGGGATTGTATGAAAATGTTTCAACCTCCTTGGAGGATTTCCCCAGCGCAAAGTTCAAGTTTCATCGGCGCAGCGCATTTTGTGGGGTCGATGTCACAGCACTGACACATGCGACCTCTAAATTCCCCCTTGTTCCATTCACAACACAAAGGCTTATCGGATGAACGGCTCAAGGATTCGGGGAATGATCGCGGTGGTTTCGGGTGTGGCAGCTTGTGCGCTGACGGCTGGCGTCTGGGCGCAGGACGTGACCGGTGCCGGGGCGAGCTTTCCTGCACCGCTGTATGCAAAGTGGGCGTCTGATTACAACAAGGCCACGGGCGTGCGCGTCAACTACCAGTCCGTGGGTTCCGGTGCTGGCCTGCGTCAGATCGACGCCAAGACGGTGGACTTCGGCGCCTCGGATGCGCCATTGAGCGATGAAGCGCTGGCGAGTAAAGGCCTGATGCAATTTCCCACGGTCATCGGCGGCGTGGTGCCGGTCGTCAACATCAAGGGCATCGCGCCGGGACAGCTCAAGCTGACCGGAAAGTTGCTGGGCGATATCTACCTGGGCAAGATCACGCGCTGGAGCGACCCGGCCATCACCGCACTGAACCCGGGCGTCAAGCTGCCCGACGCGGCCATTGCCCCGGTGCGGCGCGCCGACGGCTCGGGCACCAGCTTTATCTTCACGCACTACCTTAGTCAGGTGAACGCCGAGTGGAAGGCGAGCGTTGGCGAAGGCACGGCGGTGAACTGGCCCACCGGCGCAGGGGGCAAGGGGAATGAGGGCGTGGCGGTCTTTGTCGCACGCCTGCCAAACTCCATCGGCTACGTGGAATATGCCTACGTCAAGCAGAACAACATGAAGTACGTGCAGCTCGCCAACAGCGCAGGCAACTATGTGTCGCCGGATGACCAATCTTTCAAGGCTGCGGCCGCTGGCGCCGACTGGAGCAAAAGCTTCAACCAGATTCTGACCAACCAGCCCGGGAAAGAGGCCTGGCCGATCACCGGCGCGACCTTCATCCTCATGCACAAGCTGCAGGACAAGCCGGCGCAGGCCGCAACCACGCTCAAGTTCTTTGAGTGGGCGACGACGCAGGGCGACAAGACGGCGGCGGCGCTGGACTATGTTCCGATGCCCGAGTCCGTGAAGGCGGCCATCAAGAAGAGCTGGGGCGAGCTGCGAGACACCTCGGGCAAGCCGATCTCGCTGCAATAAACGGGTCAGCGCGCGCATGGCCGACCACTCCACATCCCCACAAAGTGCCCAGACGCTGCTGCGGCCTGGGCCCGGTGCCCCGGCAGCGCGCAAGCGTCGCTGGAGCAACCTGCTGGCCGACCGCGCATTTGCACTGTTGGCGCAGGGCGCCGCCTGGCTGACGCTTGCCACCCTGGCGGGGATACTGCTGTCGCTGGTGGTGGGTGCCTGGCCGGCAATTGAGGCCTTTGGTCTTGGGTTTTTCACCAGCAGCGTCTGGGACCCGGTACAGGACGAGTACGGGGCTCTGGTAATGGTGTACGGCACGCTGGCCACATCGGTCATTGCCTTGGTGATTGCGGTTCCGGTGAGCTTTGGCATTGCGCTGTTTCTCACCGAGCTCTCGCCCGCCTGGCTCAAGCGCCCGCTGGGCACCGCCATTGAATTGCTGGCTGCCATTCCGTCGATCGTCTATGGCATGTGGGGGCTGATGGTGTTCGGGCCGATTCTGGCCACCTGGGTGCAGGCGCCACTGCAGCAGGTGCTGGCAGGCGTGCCCTATCTCGGCGCACTGGTGTCCGGGCCGCCCGTCGGCATCGGGATACTGTCGGCCGGCATCATCCTCGCCATCATGGTGATTCCGTTTATTGCTTCGGTGATGCGCGACGTTTTCGAGCTGACGCCAGCGCTGCTCAAAGAGTCTGCCTACGGTCTGGGCGCAACCACCTGGGAAGTGGTCTGGACCGTTGTGCTGCCCTACACCCGCACCGGCGTGCTCGGGGGCATCATGCTTGGCCTGGGGCGGGCGTTGGGCGAGACCATGGCGGTCACCTTTGTCATTGGCAACATGAACCAGCTCGATTCGGTCTCGCTGTTTGCGGCCGCCAACAGCATCACCTCCGCCCTGGCCAACGAGTTTGCCGAGGCCGCTGAAGGCCTGCACCAGGCTTCGCTGATGTACCTGGGCCTTGCGCTGTTCTTCATCACCTTTGTGGTGTTGGCGCTTTCCAAGTTGCTGCTGCTGCGCCTGCAAAAAGGCGAGGGGGCCCGCGCATGAGTGCCCAACTTCAAGCTTCCGATGGTGCAGCCCACGCGCGCGCCAAGCGCCACGCACAGCGCAAACGCACCAATCGCATTGCCCTGGTGCTGGCGCTGGCGGCCATGGCGTTTGGCCTGTTCTGGCTGATCTGGATTCTGTGGGAGACGGTGCGCCTGGGGGTGGCCGGCCTGTCGCTGGCGCTGTTCACCGAGATGACACCGCCGCCCAACGAGGCCGGCGGGCTGTCCAATGCCATTTACGGCTCCCTCACCATGGTGGCGCTGGCAACCTTCGTCGGTACGCCGGTGGGTATTCTGGCGGGCATTTATCTGGCCGAGTACGACACGCGCGGGCCGCTTGCGCAGGTGACGCGTTTTGTCAACGACATCCTGCTGTCGGCGCCGAGCATCGTCATTGGGCTGTTTGTCTACGCGGTGGTGGTCACGCGTTACCGCACATTCTCGGGCTATGCCGGTGCGCTGGCGCTGGCGATCATTGTCGTGCCGGTCGTCATCCGCACGACCGAAAACATGCTGCTGCTGGTGCCTGCCGGGCTGCGCGAGGCAGCCTATGCGCTGGGCACGCCGAAGTGGAAGGTGATCTTGCACATCACGCTGCGTGCGGCCCGGGCCGGCGTGATCACTGGCATTTTGCTTGCCGTGGCGCGCATTGCAGGGGAGACCGCACCCCTGCTGTTCACCGCGCTGAACAACCAGTTCTGGAACGCAGACCCGGCCAAACCGATGGCAAGCCTGCCGGTCACCATCTTCAAGTTCGCCATGAGCCCGTACGAAAACTGGCAGCAGCTCGCCTGGGCGGGTGTGTTTGTCATCACCCTCGCCGTGCTCGCCCTCAACATCTTGGCGCGCGTGCTGACGCGCCGCAAATAGCCACTGGCGCCGCCATGAATTCGACTCCTGTTTCCACCAGCGCCGAGCGTTCCAAAATCTCGGTGCGCGGGCTTGATTTTTATTACGGCAAGTTTCATGCCTTAAAGCGCATCAGCCTCGACATTCCGGCCAACCAGGTGACCGCCTTCATCGGGCCGTCGGGCTGTGGCAAATCGACCTTGCTGCGCACCTTCAACCGCATGTACGAGCTGTATCCCGATCAGCGTGCAACCGGCGAGGTGCTGCTTGACGGCGAGAATTTGCTGACCAGTCGGCAGGATGTTGCGCTGCTGCGCGCCCGGGTCGGCATGGTGTTTCAGAAGCCCACGCCATTCCCGATGTCGATCTACGACAACATTGCCTTTGGCGTGAAGCTGTTTGAGCGCCTGAGCGCACCCGACATGGACGAGCGCGTCGAGTGGGCGCTGCGCAAGGCGGCGCTGTGGGGCGAAGTGAAGAACAAGCTCGGCCAGAGCGGCGCCAGCCTCTCGGGCGGGCAGCAGCAACGCCTGTGCATTGCGCGCGGCATTGCCATCAAGCCCGAAGTGCTGTTGCTCGATGAGCCCTGCTCGGCGCTGGACCCGATTTCCACCGCCAAAATAGAAGAGCTGATTGCAGAGCTGAAGGCCGACTACACCGTGGTCATCGTCACGCACAACATGCAGCAAGCTGCGCGCTGCAGCGATTACACCGCCTACATGTACCTGGGCGACCTGATCGAGTTCGGTGCGACCGAGCGACTCTTCGTCAAGCCCGAGCGCAGCGAGACCGAGGACTACATCACCGGCCGTTTTGGCTGAGCGGAGAGTTATATGACACAAAAACACCTTTCTTCGCAGTTCGACGCCGAACTCAATGCCGTGTCTGCCCGGGTGATGGAGCTCGGTGGCCTGGTCGAAGCGCAGATCGCCCACGCCATTCGCGCGCTGTCGCAGTTCAGTCTGGAGGATGTTGACCAGGTGGAGGCGCTGGAGCTGCGGGTGAATGCGCTCGAAGTGGACCTCGACCGCGAACTCTCCACCATCATCGCCCGGCGCCAGCCGACCGCCCGCGACCTGCGCCTCTTGATGGCGTTCTCCAAGGCGACGGCCAATCTCGAGCGCATGGGCGACGAGGCCAGCAAGATGGCGCGCATGGTGCGCTCCATCATCGAGACCGGCGCACCGCGCAACCTGCCGACGACGGATCTGCGCGTGGCGGCCGACCTGGCGTCTGGCCTGCTGCACAAGGCGCTGGACGCGTTTGCACGGCTCGATACGCGCGCGGCGCTGGCGATCCTCAAGGAAGACGATTTGATCGACGACGAGTTCGACGGCTTCGTGCGCAAGCTCGTCACCTACATGATGGCAGACCCGCGCACCATCTCGCCCAGCCTCGATCTGCTGTTCATCGCCAAGGCCATCGAGCGCATTGGCGACCATTCGAAGAACGTGGCGGAGCTCATCATTTACCTGGTCGAGGGCACGGACGTGCGCCACACCTCGCTCGAGGACATTGAATCGGTGCTGCGCTGATGTCTCCAAGAGTTCTGGTGGTTGAAGACGAGCCGGCGATTGCCGAGCTGATTGCCGTGAACCTGCGCCACAGCGGTTTCGTGCCGGTGCTGGCCGAAGACGGGCCGAGCGCTCAGCGCGAACTCGATGCGGTGTTGCCCGACGTCATCCTGCTCGACTGGATGCTGCCCGGACAAAGCGGCTTGCAACTGGCGCGCAAATGGCGCGGTGACGCGCGCACACGCGCTATACCGATCCTGATGCTGACCGCGCGCGGTGACGAACCAGACAAGGTCGCCGGCCTGGACGCTGGCGCTGACGACTACATCACCAAGCCCTTTTCGACGCAGGAACTGCTGGCGCGCATCCGCGCCGTGTTGCGGCGCCGCGCGCCCGAGCAAGCGGCACAAGCCATCGAGCACGCGGGTTTGCGCCTGGATGCCGCGGCGCACCGGGTGAGTTTTGAGGGGCAGGAGCTGCGCATTGGTCCGACCGAATTCAAGCTGCTGCGCTACCTGATGGCGCACCCGGAACGCGTGCACGCCAGAACGCAACTGCTGGACAAGGTGTGGGGCGACCATGTGTTCATCGAGGAGCGCACGGTGGACGTGCACGTCAAGCGCCTGCGCGCCGCCCTTGGCGCGGCGAGCTGCATGATCGAGACGGTCCGCGGCGCGGGCTACCGATTTTCCGCGCAGGCAGGCCTTGCGGATGGACACGCGGACCAGACCTGAAGCCGCAATGATGTCATCAAATTTGATAGCTTATGGCGCTTATGCAGTAAGCGCTAGAGGCCATTTTTGCATTATTTTTGACCGATCCGGCATCTGCCCATGTGGACCCGCTCGCTGATCTTTCTTGCCGCCCAGCTGCTGGGCGTGGGGCTGGGCTTCGTGCTGCAGGGCGCCTGGGGTGCAGTGGCGGGGGCGGCGCTTGTCGTCTGGCTGTGGTTTGTCGTTGATCTGCTGCGGGCGGGGCGGGTACTGCGCTGGCTGCGCCGCCCGAAACCGGACGCAGTGCCGGCACGCATCGGCGTCTGGGGCGAAGCCGTGGACCGCATGCAGCGGGCACTGCGCTTGCGCGAGCAGCAAGCCCGCGAGAGCGAGCAGCGCTTGGGCGGCATGCTCGACGCCCTGCAGGCGACGCCCAATGGCGTGCTGCTGCTGGACGAGAAATCCCGCATCGTCTGGTGCAACGACAATGCCGCGCTGCATTTGTCCATTGATGCCCAGCGCGACGCCGCGCAGTTCATAGGCAACCTGCTGCGCGATCCCGATTTCGCTGCCTACCTGGTCGCAGGCGACTGGTCGCGCGAACTGGTCGTCACCACGCATGGGCAGAGCGACGGCCGGATGGCGCGTCTGTCGATACAGCTGTGTGCCTACGGCGTGGGCCAGAAGCTGATGCTGACGCGCGACGTGACAACAGCGGAGCAGGCAGAGGCCATGCGGCGCGACTTTGTCGCCAACGTCTCGCACGAGATCCGCACCCCGCTGACCGTGCTCGCCGGCTTTGTCGAAACCCTGCAAACGCTGCCGCTGGAGGCGCAGGAACAGTCGCGCTACCTGGCACTGATGGCGCAGCAAGCGCAGCGCATGCAGCGCGTGGTCGAGGGTTTGCTGGCACTTTCGCGCCTGGAAGCGCGTCCGCCCCCCGGTTTGGCCGATTGGCTGCCGGTCACCGAGCTGCTGGAGCGCTGCCAACAGGAGGCGGCGGCGCTGGCGACGGTAATGGGCCTGCGGCAAACCCTGCACTTCCCCTGCCATTCGGCGCTGGAAGAGGCCGGGGAAATCGCTGGTGCCAGCGCCGAACTGCACAGCGCGTTGACCAACCTTGTGAGCAATGCCGTGCGCTACACCCCGGCCGACGGGCGTATCGACGTGCTCTGGACGCGGCACCAGGATGGCAGCGCCGAGTTCACTGTGCGCGACACCGGTCCGGGCATTGACGCCGAGCACCTGGGGCGCGTCACAGAGCGCTTCTACCGGGTCGACCGCAGCCGCTCACGCGATACCGGCGGCACTGGCCTGGGTCTGGCCATCGTCAAGCATGTGGCGCAGCGCCACGGGGCGCAGTTGCTGGTCGAAAGCGCGCCGGGCAAGGGCTCGACCTTCAGCATTCACTTTCCCGCTTTCCGGTTGCGGCCATCGGAGAGCGTTTGAGTTCAGTGCAATGCGCGCTGGTACACCACCAGGGCGTCGTTGCGGTCGGTCGGCCGGCCGATGCGGCCTGCCAACGCCCATTGCTTGTCGTCGGGCGGACTGCGGCGCAAGGCCGGCACGGGCGCGTCGTCGGCCACAAGCAGCCAGTCACAGCTGGGCGCAGCAGCGGTCAGTGGCCGTGTGGCAACGCCGCCAAACACCTGCAGCGCGGCAAACTGGCCTTGGTCGAGGCCGAGCACGTGCACGCAGGGCGTCGGCCCGGTCAGCGCCGTCACGGCCCTGATCTGGGGCGCATCGCTGCGGGCGTAATTGAGCATGGGCAGCCACAGCGTGGTCAGCAGCAGCCAGCACAGCGCGGTGCCTGCCGCAGGGAGTACCAGCGTTTTCCAGAGCGCGCTGCGGTTGCGTCCGGTGCGCCAGACCACCACCGCGCACCAGGCGGCGGTCGCGGCCAACGCCACGCCAAAGGCCAGCGCGGAAAACTCCGGGCGAAACCCCTGGGCTAGTTTTGCCACGTTGGCGGCCGGTTTGGCCGGGAACCCGGTTTGCGTGGAAATCCAGATGACCCAGATGGCGATGGCCGATGCCGTGAAGAACAACAAGGTGAACCAGTCGATCAGCGCCGACATGCTGCGCTTGAGTGTGGGCAGCGCAAACGCCGCCAGCGCCGCGAGAGCTGGCAGGCCAAGCAGCAAGGCGCGGTCGGCCGGCTGCGAGAGCACCATGGCCACAAGCGCGCAGACTACAAACCACAACGGAAGCCACAGATGGCGCTCCAGCGGGAGGATGAATATATGGCGGCGCCAGCGCCACAGCGTCCACAGCGCCAACGGCCAGGCAGGCCATGTGAACCAAAGCAGCAGACGGGCCAGACTGCGCGCCTCCTGCGTCAGATCCGGCCAGTACACGCGCCGATCTGCCAGGCCGAGCTGCCAGGCCAGCAGTGCTGTGGCAGCGGTCAGCGCGAGCAGGGCCAGAGCCCGCACGCGTGCGCCGGGCCCTGGCACGTCGGCCGCCCACAGGTACAGCACGGTGCCGCCAGCCCCATAGAGCACGGCGAGCACTGGAGCGCCGCTGAGCACGAGGCCCGGCAGGCCGAATGCGATTGCCAGCCAAGGTCGCCAGCGGTGGTGCGGTATGGCGGCCAATCCATAGAACACCAAGGCTGTGCCACACAGTTGGGTCAGGTAGGCAGACGTTTCATGCGATGGCTGGGCCAGCCCCAGGCTGGCGAGCAACGCCAGCAGGCCTCCGTCGGCAATGGCGCGCGCATAGTCGGCGGGCGACGCTTCACCGCCAAAAGCAAACGCCACCGGTTGGGCTCCCGGGCTGCGCGCCAGGGCGTAAATGCCCCACCAGGTGGCCCACAGCGTCAGCACCAGTAGCAGGGCAAAGGGAATGCGCGTGGCCAACAGATCGGGCAGCCATGCTGGCGCGACCTGCAAGGCCCAGGCGCCCAGCCAATATGGCAGCAGACCATCCGATGCCGGTGGAAGGCCGCCGAGCAGCGGGGCGAACCAGGGTGTATGCCCGCCCGCCAGTTGCAGCATGTAGCCATAGGCTGTGACGTCTGCGCCCCGCCATGGGTCGCGACCAATGAAGCCCGGCAGCACATAGGCCGCACACAGCAACAGCAGAGCCCAGCGCGGCAGCGGCCGCACGGCACTATGGGGAACGATGGCAGGGGTGGGTTGGTTCACGCGATTTCGGACAGCGGGTTCGCCGCGAAGCATACGGGCAAACAAAAAGGCAGCGCGGTTTCCCGGGCTGCCTTCTGGGCCTTGTAGGGCACTGACGCTGCTGCAAAAATCCTTTCTTGCTGCTCGCCAGCGTCCGGCAGACGCTTACTTGGCCGTTGTCTTGCCGAAACGGTTGCGGAAACGCTCGACGCGGCCCCCCATGTTGTCGACCGACTTTTGCGTGCCGGTGTAGAACGGGTGCGATTCGCTGGAGGTATCGAGCTTGAACATTGGCAGTTCACGGCCGTCGTCGGTCTGGCCCATTTCCTTGGTGTTCACACACGAGCGCGTGACGAACTTGAAACCGTTGGAGAGGTCCACGAAGAGCACTTCGCGGTAGTTGGGGTGAATGCCTTCTTTCATGATCGTCCTTGAATGTCGCTGCGGGAGCCGGGCCAGACCATCTGACCTACTTTCCGCTGAAAAGCCTCAAATTATAACTTTTATCCGCCCCGGCGCATCATGTCGAAAAACTCGACGTTGCTCTTGGTCGAGCGCATATTCTTGATCATGAGCTCCATGGACTCCATCTCGTCCATGTTGTACATAAGCTGGCGCAAGATGCGGGTTTTTTGCAGAATCTCGGGCGTGAGCAGCAGCTCCTCGCGGCGCGTGCCGCTCTTGTTGAGCTCGATGGCCGGGAACACGCGCTTTTCATACAGGCGGCGGTTGAGGTGGATTTCGCAGTTGCCGGTGCCTTTGAATTCCTCAAAAATCACTTCATCCATGCGGCTGCCGGTATCGACAAGCGCAGTGGCAATGATGGTCAGCGAACCACCTTCTTCGACCTTGCGCGCCGCGCCAAAGAAGCGCTTGGGGCGCTGCAGGGCGTTGGAATCCACACCGCCCGAGAGCACCTTGCCCGACGAAGGCACAACGTTGTTGTAGGCCCGCGCCAGACGCGTGATCGAGTCGAGCAGGATTACCACGTCTTTTTTGAGTTCGACCAGGCGCTTGGCGCGCTCGATCACCATTTCGGCCACGTGTACGTGGCGCGCGGCCGGCTCGTCAAAGGTCGAGGCAATGATTTCGCCCTTCACCGTGCGCTGCATTTCGGTCACTTCTTCCGGGCGCTCGTCCACCAGCAGCACCATCAGGTGCACATCCGGATTGTTGGCGGTAATCGCGTGCGCGATGTGCTGCATCATCACTGTCTTGCCGCTCTTTGGGGGCGCGACGATCAGTGCGCGCTGGCCGCGGCCAATGGGCGCAATGATGTCGATGATGCGCCCGGTGATGTTTTCTTCGCTCTTGACATCGCGCTCAAGCCGCATGTGTTCCTTGGGGAACAGCGGCGTGAGGTTCTCGAACATCACCTTGTGTTTGTTTTGCTCGGGTGGGCCGTCGTTGACCTTGTCGAGCTTGGTCAACGCAAAGTAGCGCTCACCGTCCTTGGGCGTACGCACCTCACCTTCAATCATGTCGCCGGTGTGCAGGTTGAAGCGCCGCACCTGACTGGGCGAGATGTAGATGTCGTCGGTGCTGGCGGTGTAGCTGGTGTCGGGGCTGCGCAGGAAGCCGAAGCCGTCGGGCAGGATCTCGAGCACGCCGTCTGCGAACACCTGCTCGCCGGCCTTGGCGCGCTTCTTGATGATCGCGAACATCAGCTCCTGCTTGCGCATGCGGCCGCCGTTCTCGATTTCGAGCTCCTCGGCCTGCTTGAGCACTTCAGACACGTGCAGTGCCTTGAGTTCGTTAAGGTGCATGGATGGACTCCTGGGGCGGAGTGGAAATGTCTGGAAGGGAGGGGGGTGAGGGGCTGCGTGCCGTGGGAGCCACGCGCAGGTGGCGAAGGGCCGAGCCGGGGATCGGGCCACTGGCGCAAGAGCCGTGGCGCCAGGCGATCCGCCGGAAATTATGACAGGAAAATTTTTGCCGGCGCCGCCGCTTCGGCGGTGGGCCAAAGCAAAGCGGCTGCACCGGGCAGCCGCAGGGCGTCAGCAGGGGCCTGGCGTCAGCCCAGCTGCTGGTCGATGAAGGCCGTGAGCTGGGCCTTGCTGAGGGCGCCGACCTTGGTGGCGATCAGCTGCCCGTCCTTGAACACCATCAGCGTGGGGATGCCGCGGATGCCGAACTTGGCCGGCACCTCGCGGTTGTCGTCCACGTTCATCTTGGCCACCGTCAGCCGGCCCTGGTAGGCGCTGGCGACTTCGTCCAGGATGGGGGCGATCATCTTGCACGGCCCGCACCATTCGGCCCAGTAGTCCACCAGCACCGGGGTGCTCGCCTTGAGCACGTCGGCATCGAAGCTGGCGTCGGTGAGTTGTTTGATGAGTTCGCTGGCCATGGTGCGTTCCTTTGCGTCCTTTCCGGTCTGGCGCCCCTGGGGCGCGGCTACATTGGCGGCATTGTGACAGAAACCCGCACCCCCCACTGCGCCCTGGACAGGCCTCCGGACGCTATGACTGTCATAGCGGCAGACGATCGCCCGGCCTGCGGTTGGGCGCCGGCGTTTGCCTGGCTGCAGGCGCGTGCGGCGCAGCGCGGCGTGCCCCTGGGCGCGGCCGTGGTGCTGCTGCCCTACGCCCAGCTCATGGCGGCGGCGCGCCGCCACTGGCAGGCGGCCTTTCCCCAGGGATTTGCCCCGCGCTTCGAGACCACGCGCAACTGGGCCGGCCAGTTTGCCCAGGCGCCTGCGCACCCCGCCGAGTACAGCGGCGAGCGCGCGCGCGACGCCATCACCGCGCGTGCGCTGCTGGAGCGCGCCGGCCTGGCCGAGCACCGCGACCTGCTGGCCGGCCCGCTGCTGGACATGGCCGCCCAGCTCGCCGCCGCCGCGGCCGCCATCGAGCCGGGG
>JAUCDU010000023.1:0-14767 GCA_034674825.1 Giesbergeria sp. | reverse complement strand
GTTGGCTACCTGAACGTGCTGTCGGCCCAGGCGAGCTTGCTGGCAGGGCAGCGCAGCCTGATCGAGCTGCAGCGCCGGCAACTGGTGGCCGTCAACACCTTGCTGAAAAACCTGGGCGGCGGCTGGGCTGGGGAGGCCTTAGTCGATTGAAAAACGCTCCCGCAGCGCTTCGCCAAAGCCGGGCGAACCGCTCAAGGTCAGCGTGAGCGTGCAGCGCCCGCCGTCCAGGGCCGGCGGCTGGTAGCGCAGCGACTGGGTCTCGACGTCGAACTGTGCGGCGAGGTCTGCCGCGCCGTCCTGCTGGCATTGCAGGTCGCAGTCCCATGCGCTCCATTCGCCGGGCGCGCCGAACTCGGCGTGCGCCCAGAGAAGCACGGCTTGCGCTTCGGCCAAAGCAGCGTGCAGGCGCGCGGGCAGAACGCAGGCCATGGCGTCCCAACTGGCGCTGCCGTCGCCGTTGTCGTTGTGGTCAAAATCGAGGTAGTCCAACACCATGGGGGGATTGTCCCCTGCTCGCCACATGACCCGCTCCGAACCCACTCTCGCACTTGAACAACTTGGCTTTGACTGGCCGCACGGCGCCCTGTTTTCCGCACTCGACTGGCGCGTGCCCGCGGGCGCTGCGCTGGTGGAAGGCGGGCCGGGCAGCGGCAAGACCACGCTGCTGCGCTTGCTCGCCGGCACGGCGGCGCACACCCGCGGCCAAGTGCTGTTGAACGGCGCGCCCGTTGAGACTGCGCAGGTGTTCTTCCCCGAGCGCGAGGTGGCAGGTGCGGATCAGGTCGTGATGCGCGACTGGTGGAGGGCGCTGGCCACGCGCTACCCCGCGTGGGACGAATCAGCGCTGGAGCGCCATGTGGCGGGTTTCACTTTGGCCGAGCACCAGAACAAGGCGTTTTTCATGCTCTCCACCGGTTCGCGCCGCAAGGCCTGGTTCGCCGCCGCGCTCGCCAGTGGCGCGCCGCTGACGCTGATTGACGAGCCGCTGGCCGGGCTCGACCTCGCCTCGCGGCGTTACCTGAGCGCCGCCCTGGCCGAAGCGGCGCAGCAGCCGGGCCGCGTCATCGTGGTGGCGCACGACGCGCCGCTGGATGACGTGTATTGGTCAGCGCGGCTCACATTGCCCGATGGCCAATAGTTCACTATTAAAAGAATAGCTACTAGCGCTTATATTTACTTTGCTAGAGGCCTAAAAGGCTTGAAGTTTCGCCTACATTGCCCGAAACTGCGCGGCGTACAGGCGGCTGACCGCAAACGCCTCTGGTCGGCCATGCAGCTGCACGCTGAGCTTGCCGCTCTCGCTGCGCACGGCGCTGGCAATGGCGCTGGCGCGCACCAGGGTGCCGCGGTGGATTTGCCAGAACTGCTGCGTGTCGAGTTGTTCCAGCAGCTCGCGCAAGGGGGTGCGGATCAGGTGCTCGCGGCTGGCGGTGAGCACGCGCACATACTTGTCGGCCGCTTCGAACACCAGCACCTCGTCCACCGGCACCATCTCGATGCGGCTGCCATGCCCCGCCTGAATGAAGCGCAGCGGGCTGCCTGTGCGCGCAGCATCCGTGGCCGGGGCGCGCCCAGACCCGGACCCCAGCAGACCGCGCAGCTGCGCCAGCAGGGTCTCTGACAGCGGCGCGGCGCTGCTGCGCGCCGCCAGCAGTTGCTGCACGCGCGCCACGGTTTTCTGTAGCCGCGACGTTTGCAAAGGCTTGAGCAAATAGTCCACCGCCTGCGCCTCGAACGCCTGCACCGCGTACTGGTCGTAGGCGGTGAGGAACACCAGCGCCGGGAAGGGCGTGCCGTTCGGCCAGGCGTCCGCCAGTTCGGCGGCGGCCTCCAGCCCGCTCTGCCCGGGCATGCGGATGTCGAAGAACAGCACCTCGGGTTGCAAGGCCAGTGCCTCGCGCACGGCAGACAGGCCGTCGCCTACGGTGGCGACCACTTGCAGTTCGGGCCATGCCTGGGCCAGCTCGTGCCGCAGGGCGGCGGCCAGCAAGGGCTCGTCCTCGGCAATCAGGGCGCGCGGTGCGGTGGTGCTCATGGGGCAGTGGAATTCAAGGGAAAAGTGACTCTGGCGCATGTCCCGACTGCGCCTCCAGCTATCAATTCAAGAGTGCCGCGCTCGCCATACAAGGTGCTGAGGCGCTCGCGCACCTGGGCCAGACCGAAGTGGCTGCCGGGGCTGTCCGCGCTGGGCGCGGGCCAGGCGCGAAGGCCGACGCCGGTATCCACCACTTCAAGCACCAGCAGCGTGCCCGCCGGGCTGGGCAGGGTGCTGGCGCGCACGGCAATTTCGCCGCCGCCCACTTTGGGCTCCAGCCCGTGGCGGATGGCGTTTTCCACCAGCGGTTGCAGCAGCAGCGGGGGCACGGGAACGGTGCGCAGCGCGTCGGGCAGACCCAGGGTGAAGGCCAGGCGCGGGCCCATGCGCACCGCCATGATTTCCAGGTAGTCGGCCAAGCGCGCGAACTCCTCTTGCAGCGGGTGCAAGGTGGAGCGGGCGCCGCCCAGCGTGGCGCGCAGGTAGGCAATCAAATGGTCGAGCATGGCCTCGGCACGCGGCGGGTCGGTGGCGATCAGCACGCGCAGGTTGGCCAGGGTGTTGAACATCATGTGGGGTTCAAGCTGGGCCTCCAGGAGCTTGAGCCGGCTTTCTGCGGCGGCGCGCTCGGCCTGGGCGACGTGCGTTTGCAGGGTGGCAGCGCGGCCTCGGCTGTAGAAGAAAAACGAGACGCTGATGCAGGCGGCCAGGGTGATCAGCAGCGAAGGCAGCACCTCGTGCCCTTGCAGCAGGCCGTCCTGGCTGCCGCTGTAGGCATCGCCCAGGGCCATGCCCACGACGAAGCCAATCGCCACGCCGCAGGCAATCAGCACGACGAGGCGCCAGCCCATGGGCCAGGGGGCGTCGTTTGGCCTGCGCAACCGGTGGCGGCCCAACTCGATGACCAGCCAGCTGGTCATGCCGATGCCGAGCGAATACACCAATTGCACATCCCAGGCCGCTGATGGCTTCGACAAGGTGAGCGCCAGCGCAATCAGGCAGCACAGCGCCGCAGTGATCAGGCCGTGGCGGGCGAAGGGGTGAATTTCAGGGGTAGGCATCGGCAAGGCTTGGGCGGTGTGCATCAGCGGCTGCCATTGTGTGGCAGCGGGCGGTGCTTACGAGCGCGGCGAGCGCTTGAGCGCTTCGCGTTCGCGCTCCAGCAGTTGCGTGTACAGACTGCCGCCCGGCATGGCCATCCACACCGCCGCGCCGTGGATCAACAGGCCAAGCCCCCAGCCCAGCGCCGGGAACACCGCCCAGGGATGGCTGCTGCGCGACGAGAGAAAGGCGAGGAACAGGTTCACCAGGATGTACACGCTGGCGTGCAGGTACCAGCCCAGCTTGGCTTTGGCACGGCGTTGTGCCAGACGCTCGCTCTGGCTGTCCAAGGGGGTGTTGGTGTGGTCCATGGCGGGCCCCATTCAGGCGGCCAGGAAGTCTTGCGCGCCCGTCTGGCGCTTGGCCAGCCCGAGCAGCCGCCCAGTGCGCGCGGCAAACACACCATTGAACGCGCCATACACCAGGGCAATTTGCAGGGCAAAGTGGCTGTCGTGTGCGAGTTGCGGTTGCAAGGCAAGCTCGACGCCGACCACGTACTTCACCAGAAAAATGCCCACGATGAGCAGCATCGGCCAGGCGCTGCCCGGCAGGTAAAAGCGCTGGCTTGCCGCGTCGTAGCGCGCGCCCGCAGGCGGTGCGCGGTGCAGCCAGAGCGACAGCGCCGTCACGGTGCAGGCAACACCCAGCCAAGCGGCCAGAATACCGACCAGCTGGGTCGCAGCGCCAAATGCCGACCCTATGCCCCAGGCGGAAAACACCGCCATGGCAATCGGGATCAGCAGCACGCGGCGCAGACCCACGGTGCGGGCAAAAAACTGGCTGGCACCGAGCCAGATCAGGGCGGCGAGCAGCATCCACACCCAGATTGGGGTGTGCTGGACGATGGTGAGCAGCATGCGGGGCTGCTGGGTGGCGAGGGTGAGGAGCATGGTGGGCCTTTCGAAAATCAGTAAGGAGGCTGAACTTTCGTCGCCCACGTTTTCCCTGACTACGCGTTTGCGACAGAACGCGCGATCCACGCCGCCAAATGCACTCCTCAAGGCGTGAAATGCGCAGCCTGCAGACCAGTCATCGCACTTTTCCCGAGGTGGGAGCGGGCGAAAAGCTGCTAAGCTGATTCTGATGGCCGGGTGTCCCGCACTGGCCATTCATTGTTCGGGAGTTCATGTCTTGATGCCACGTTTCACACGCTCCAGACGGCTCGCCAGCCGGTAGCCGTTCGTTCGCCACCGCGCTTCCCATGACCATCGCACGCCCGCCGCCGCCCGCCAGCTCATTTCCGCTGGGTATGCCCGAAGGCGCCATCCTGGACGTGATCCGGCGCGACACCGGCGCGACCGTGGCGCTGATCAACCGCGAGTTGCAGGTGGTCTATTGCAACGACGAATACGCACGCTGGTTTGAAACCACGCGCGATCAGGTTGAGGGCAAGACCCTCGTGGAACTTTATGGCAAGGCCGACAGCGTACGTTTCCTGCCGTTGGTCGAGCGGGTGCTGGCCGGTGAGCGCCTGGAATACCAGCGCCTGCTGCAAAACCCTTTTGGCGGCGCAGAAGACTGGCGCACCATTTGCCTGACCCCGGCGCGCAATGCCAGCGGCGAAATTGCCGGCTTCATCACCTCGGCACTTGATGTGCATGAGTTGCAGGTGACCATGAGCGCTCTGCGGTCGGCGAACCAGCGCCTCTCGTCCCACATGGACAACAGCCCGCTGGCGGTGCTGGAAATGGACCACGATCTTCGGCTGCTGCATTGCTCGCAGCGCACGGTTCAGCTCATGGGCTGGGAGCAAGTGGCGTCGTTCAAGGGCCGCCTTTTGTCCGAGTTGCTGCAGACGACCGACGATCACCTGGGCCGCGCCTTGCAGAGACTGCAGCAGGGCCAGGAGGCACAAAACCGCGTGGAAACCTGCTTCCTGCGCCACGGTGACACGCAGGTGCATGCCGAGTGGTTCAACTCTGCGCTGACAGATGCGCAAGGCATGACCACGTCGATCATGGCGTTGGTGCAGGATGTGTCAGACCGGGTGCAGGTTGCGCGCCAACAGCAGTATGTGGCGAACCACGATGCGCTCACCGGCTTGTACAACCGCTCGGCGTTTCACGAGCAGCTGGGCACTTCGCTGGCGCTTGCGAAAAGCGCCGGCAGCGGCGTGGCGCTGCTTTTCATTGACCTCGATGGCTTCAAACGCGTCAACGACGAGCAGGGCCACCGGGCTGGGGATGAAGTGTTGCGTGTCGTCGCGCAACGCCTGGCAAGTGCGGTGCGCGAAGGCGACATCGTAGCGCGTCTGGGGGGCGATGAATTTCTGGTCATGCTCGACAGCGACCTCACACCCCTTGAACCCCAGGTCGTGGGGCGCCGCATCATCGAGGCGCTGAACCAGCCCATGGTGGTGGGCGGGCGCAGCCTGCGTGTGGGCGCCAGCATTGGCGTGGCCATGCACCCGCCGATGGCGGGCGAAATTGACGTGCTGATGGGCGCGGCCGACCAGGCGATGTATGCCGCCAAGCGCGACGGCAAAGGGCGCGTGCGCTACGCTGAGATGTCCGCCTGAGCGGCGCCGCCTGCTTGGTTGCCAGGCAACGCAATGCTCTGCTGAAAACAAAAGAAATTGCCGGGATCGTAGCTTGCCTTGGCCTGCTGCAGGGTCGGATAGGCCGGGCCCCAGTAGGCGTCGCTGAAATTGTGCAGGCGGCTGTCGGGGTAGTTCTGGTACACGTGCCCGTTCAAAAACGGGCGCAGCACTTGCATGAAGCGATCAAGCCAGGCCTCCATTTGCGCGCGTTCCTGCGGGTTGCGCCAGAACACGTCCACCACCAGGTCGGCATCCACGTTCCGATGGATGAAGGCGCTGTCCTTCACCGGATAGCGGTTGATCGCGCCGCCATACGGCTCCAGATAGGCAAGCGACCACGGGTTGGGCGAGGTGGCAAAGAAGTCCACGATGCTTTGCCACTGCGCCTGCGTAAGCGGCCGGCTGATGTAACCACACGCCTTGGTTTCGCAAATGCCTTCGGGCAGAGCGTCGGGCAGCGTGTAGGGGTGGTCTTCGAGCCAGGCGTTCATCTCCGGGTAAGTCCCTGTCTTGCTGACCAGCAACTGCGCGCCGGGGAGGGCGAGCAAGGGCGCAATGGCCTGCATGCCGGCCTCGGCGCTGCCGCAGAACATGCCCTGCGCCATGTACACCGGCCGACCGTCCAGGATGCCCAGGTTCATCATGTAGCCCAGTGCGTCGGGCGCGCCGGTGCGCATGTACTGCTGTTGCAGCAACTCCAGCACCTGCGCGGCGTTGGCCGCGTCCCAGCCAATGGACCAGGCCCAGACCTGGTCGAGCTCCAGCATGCGGTAGGTCACCTGCAGCAACACACCAAAGTTGCCGCCGGTGCCGCCGCGCATGGCCCAATACAGCAAAGGGTTTTCGTCGGCGCTCGCGGTGACGATACGGCCATCGGCAAGTGCCACGCGCATGGATTCGACCAGATCGCTCTGGATGCCAAAAGCGCGCGAGGTATAGCCATAGCCACCACCTTGCACGAAGCCGCCGACGCACACGCTGCCGCAAGCGCCCGTGGGCACATGCCAGCCGGTGTGGTTCATGGCGGCGTTGAAGCGGTCGAAATCGGTGCCGGGCAGTACATGCACGCGCTTGGCAGGGCGGTCGAGCACCACGCCGCGCATTTCGCTCAGGTCCACCACCATGCCGTTGTTCACCGAGTAGCCCGCGGTGCTGTGCCCGCCGCAGCGCACGGCCACCCAGAGGCTGTAGCGCTGCGCCGCCGCAAGGCATTCAAGTACATCGTTTTCGCAGACGCAGTAGACGATGAGTTGCGGGAAGGCCTGGAAGGCTGGGTTGGATTCTTGTCGGGCGGCGTCGTAGTCCGGGCTGGATGGCAGCACCACGCGCCCGGCCAGTGCGGCTTCGAGCTGGGCTGCTGCTTCCCATGGCAAGCCGTGGGCTGTCGCCTGACGCGTCGCCAAAGCTTGGAATTGCGCTACACGGGCATCTTTGGCGAGGCGCGCGGGACTTTTGCGATGGGCCATACAAACTGCTCCAGTAAAAAAGGGATTCGTGTGTAACGCAATACGCCCAATCTGCGCAAGCGAATCAGAATCGCCCAAGGCGCTGCCGGCTGGCAGCTGGGTCCAAGGTTGGGGCAGGGATAATTCACGCTTTCCATCCGGCCCGGCCGGCACACAAGGACGCACGCGTGGACACTGTTTTGCTGCTCAAGGCAGCCATCATGGGGGTGGTTGAGGGGTTGACCGAGTTTTTGCCCATTTCTTCCACCGGCCACCTCATCCTCGCGGGGGCCCTGCTCGGGCTCGACGACAACAAGGCCAAGGTGTTCGACATTGCGATCCAGACCGGCGCGATCTTTGCCGTCATCCTGGTGTATTGGCAGAAGATCCGTGAGACGCTGATTGCGCTGCCCAGCTCGCGCCAGGCCCAGCGGTTTGCCCTCAATGTGTTGATTGGCTTTCTGCCCGCCGTAGTGCTGGGGCTGGCATTTGGAGCCGCCATCAAGGCGCATCTGTTCACCCCCATGGTGGTGGCCAGCACTTTCATTCTCGGTGGCTTCGTCATCTTGTGGGCAGAGAGGCGGGCGCCCGCCTCCACGCGGGTGCTGTCGGTGGACGACATGTCGTCGCTCGACGCGCTCAAGGTTGGCCTGGTGCAGTGCATGGCCATGGTGCCGGGCACCAGCCGCAGCGGCGCGACCATCATTGGCGGCATGCTCCTGGGGCTCTCGCGCAAGGCCGCGACGGATTATTCCTTCTTCCTCGCCATGCCGACGCTGATTGGTGCCGGGGTCTACAGCCTCTACAAGGAGCGTGCTTTGCTGTCTTTGGCCGATGTGCCAATGTTCGCTGTTGGCCTGCTGTTTTCCTTCCTCAGCGCCTGGGTCTGTGTACGCTGGCTGCTGCGCTACATCAGCAGCCACAGTTTTGTCCCTTTTGCCTGGTACCGCATTGCCTTTGGGTGTGTCGTTATTGCCACTTCCATGGCTGGTTGGGTGCGCTGGGACGGGGCATGATGTCGACCATGCACCTACATCTATTGCGCAGCGCTACTGCATTCCTCTGCGCTGCAACTTTGCCATTCGCTGCAGTTGCCGCGGACTCCGGTCAGCATGGCGAGGCGAGTGCGCCGTCGGCCCAGGTCGAAGACGAGGGCTACACTTGGGCACTTGGCCTGGCGGCGTCGAACAGCCCCGAATACGCCGGCAGCGCCGGGCGCGGAAGCACCCTGCGCCCGGTCATTGGCCTCGACATTGGCCGCTACACGATTTCAGCTGGGGGCGGCGGCTCTCTGCTCGATTTCGATCTCGAATCCCGGTACACCGGGTTCAGCGCGCTGCTGCTCAGTGAAGACCGCTTCAACCTGAGTGCTGGCCTGCGTCTGGGCGGCGCTCGTACACACGACACCGGCTCCCCGTTGTACGGTCTGCCAGAGGTGCGCCGCACCCTGCGCGCGCGCCTCTCGGCCAGCTACAAGCTGACGCCGGACCTGCAGCTGCGCAGCTCGCTCAACCAGGACCTGCTCGGCCGCAAAGGCGGCACCACGCTGCAAACCACTTTGCAGTACGAGTGGCAAATCACCCCGAGCACGGAAATTGGCCTTGCCGCAGGCTTCACACTGGCGGACTCGGTTCACCTGCGCAGCTATTTCGGGGTGCCCAGCGATGTGGCGTTGGTACGCACGCCGTATTCTGCTTATTCACCAAGCGCGGGGGTCATGAGTACTGACCTGGGACTCGAAGTCAAAAGTGCCATCACCGATCGCTGGGTGCTGTTTGGCGGCGTGCGTTACAGCCAGTTGCGCGGCGATGCGCGCGTCAGCCCGATCGTGATCAAGCCGAACAACTACGCTGTGACAGTTGGGCTGGCCTACCGGTGTTGCCGCTAGCTAGCGGGCGGAGCCGGTTGCCACACTTTCCAGGTTGAGCAGCGCTGCTTCCACCGCTGCGGCGGTGAGGTGTGGTTGCTCCATGGGAAACAGGTGAGTGCCATCCAGCATGGACACGCGCCCCTGCGTCACGCGCAGCGTCAGCGCCATGCCCACTTGCTGCATTTCCAACGAGGACAGGCCACCCACAAAGGCGGCTGGGCACTTGAGCGGGTGCTTGCGCAGCAGCGTCACGAGGTTGTGCGGCAAGGTGTTGTAGATGGCGGTTTCCACGTCGCGGTCGAAGCGCAGCACGCGTTGGCCGTTTTCATCCTGCAAGCCGTGCGTGATGTAGTCGCGCAGCGCCTGCGGGTGCCAGCGGGCAAAGACCTTTTTGCGCCCAAAGTGCTGCAGCGCTTCTTCGTCGTTGGCCCAAGCCTTGCGCCGGCCACGGCTCACTCGGCCAGGTGAGATTGCCCCGACCATCTGCGTGCGCTTGGCCACGCCGACTGCGTTGGCGCGCCAGCCGCTGACGAGCGGGGAGTCGAGCATCAGCACGCCATGCGCAATGTCTGGATGCAGGGCGGCGGTCATGGTGCTGACGATGCCGCCCAGCGAATGCCCGACCAGAAACACTTTGCTGCCATGCTCGGCCGCAGCGTCCGCCGCGAAATCGGCCAGTTGCTGCACCAGATGCGGCCAGTTGCTGGTGACCGGATAGCGCGGGTCGTGGCCAAAGCGGTCAAGTGCGCTCACGCGGAAGCCGCGCTCGCGCAAGTGCTGGAACAACTGGCTGTACGTACCGCCGGGGAAACTGTTGCCGTGCGAGAAAACAATGTGCGTCATGAAGTGCGGGTGTCGGAAAGTGGTGCCGTGTCAAGAATGTGCGCTTGCACCATTTGCATCGAACGTGTTGCCTATGTCTGCGCGCCATTGATCGTGCAGCATGCTGACAATGAGGGGCAGTCGGGTAGCGTCGAAGTGTAGTTGGGAGGCGTGGCGCTTTGCGTCACAGACACTTGATGCCGAGAGACTGGCCGTCATTGTTCCCTCAGCTGGTTGACCACTTTGATTGGTTTCAGCGTTTTGCTGCTTGCAAGGCGGCGTCCACCGTCTTTTGTGCCTCCACCAGAATCTGCGCCAGATGCTCGGTCCCGCGAAAGCTCTCGCCATAAATCTTGTAGATGTCTTCCGTGCCGGAGGGCCGCGCGGCATACCAGCCGCTGGCGGCGCTGACCTTGATGCCTCCGATGGCGGCGCCGTTGCCGGGGGCCTGGGTACACACCGAAGTGATGGCTTCTCCCGCCAGCGTGGTGGCGGTGATCTGATCGGCCGAAAGCGCGCCCAGCGCCTGCTTTTGCTGCGCGTTCGCCGGGGCTTCCACGCGGTCTGCGAAAGGCTCTCCCAAGTCTGCCGTCAATACCCGGTACAAGTGGCCTGGGTCGCTGCCGGTGACGGCGGTCATCTCAGCGGCTAGTAGGGCGGCAGTGATTCCATCCTTGTCCGTTGTCCATGCCGTGGCGTCGCGGCGCAAAAAGGCGGCGCCGG
Source organism: Giesbergeria sp. (assembly GCA_034674825.1). Classification (GTDB taxonomy): domain Bacteria; phylum Pseudomonadota; class Gammaproteobacteria; order Burkholderiales; family Burkholderiaceae_C; genus Simplicispira. The sequence continues at coordinate 4,232 of JAUCDU010000023.1, read as the reverse complement.
CGCTCTCTTCGCCAGCAAAACCCAGGCTCCCATCCAGCAAGCCCTGTGAGAACCACTTGAAGCCCACGGGCACGTCGAACACCTGGCGCTGGAGGCGCGCGGCCACCCGCTCAATCAACTCGGTGGTCACCACCGTCTTGCCGACGGCCGCCTGGGCGGGCCATTGCGGCCGGTGGTGAAAGAGGTAATCGACCACCACCGACAGATAGTCGTTGGGCGCCAGCAAGCCCGCGCCGGGCGTGACGATGCCGTGCCGGTCGTGGTCGGTATCGCAGGCAAAGGCAATGTCGAAGCGGTCTTTCGCGGCAATGAGCCGTTCCATGGCAAAGCGCGACGACGGGTCCATGCGAATCTGCCCGTCCCAGTCCAGCGTCATGAAGCCAAATTGCGGGTCTACCACCGTACTTAGCACGGAGAGGTCGATCTGCCAGCGCTCGGCAATCGCCGGCCAGTAATGCACGCCGGCGCCACCCAGCGGGTCCACCCCCAGGCGAAGGCCCGAAGCGCGAATCGCCTCCATGTCGATGACCTTGTCCAGGTCGTCCACGTAGTGGCGCAAAAAATCATGGTGGTGCGTGGTGCTGGCCCGCAGTGCTTGCGCAAGCGGCATGCGGCGCACGCCTTGCAGCCCTTGCTCCAGATAACGGTTCGCCGCCGCGCCGATGGCCTGGGTGATGTCCGATCCGGCCGGGCCGCCGTGTGGCGGGTTGTACTTGAAACCGCCGTCGCGCGGCGGGTTGTGCGAGGGCGTGACGACAATGCCGTCGGCTTGAGCGGTGTTGGTGTTGCCACTGCGGTTGTGCGCAAGGATGGCGTGCGACACGGCCGGTGTCGGGGTGAACTCGCCGCCCGGCGCCAGCATCACCTCGACCCCATTGGCAGCCAGCACTTCAAGCGCGCTGTCGCAGGCGGGCTGGGACAGCGCGTGCGTATCGATACCCAGGAACAGCGGCCCGGCAATGCCCTGCGCGCGGCGGTAGTCGCAAATCGCCTGTGTGATGGCCAGAACATGCCATTCGTTAAACGATACGTCGAAGGACGAACCACGGTGGCCCGAGGTGCCAAACGCCACGCGCTGCGCCGCCACGCTGGGGTCGGGGCGCTCGGAAAAATAGGCGGCCAGCAGCTTGTCCACATCGATCAGAACGGACGCGGGTGCGGGTTGACCGGCCAGGGGGCTTTGGTGCGTACCCATGGCCTACGACTTGGCTGTGTGGCGGTGCAGCTGCTCTTGCGCAGCGCGCACCACATGCGCGGCGTCGAATCCAAAATGCGCCATCACGTCCTTGCCCGGCGCCGACATGCCAAACGAGTACATGTCCAGAATGGCCCCGTGCCGGCCCACATACCGCTCCCAGCCCAGGCCGGAGCCCGCTTCTACCGAGACGCGCGCCTGCACCGCGTCGGGCAGCACGCTCTCTTGGTAGGCTGCGTCCTGGCGCTCGAACAGCTCCCACGACGGCATGCTGACGACACGTCCGCGCACGCCGTCTTTCTTCAGTTGCTCGAAGGCGGTGATGCACAGCGCCACTTCGCTGCCGGTAGCCAGCAGCAGAACGTCAGGCCTGCCGCCTTCGCAATCGGCCAGTACGTAGGCGCCTTGGGCCACGCCCGCTGCGCTTGCGTACTGCGTGCGGTCCAGTGTCGGCAAGGCCTGGCGCGAGAGCACCAGGCTGGTGGGGCAGTCGCTCGTCTGCATGGCAATGCGCCAGGCTTCCACCGTCTCGTTCGCGTCGGCCGGGCGCAGCACGACCATGCCGGGCATGGCGCGCAGCGAGGCGAGTTGCTCGATCGGCTGGTGCGTGGGGCCGTCTTCACCCAGGGCAATGGAATCGTGCGTCCACACATAGTTGACCGGCAGGCCCATCATGGCGGCCAGGCGCATTGCGCCGCGCGCGTAGTCGGTAAAGATCAAAAAACCCGCCCCAAACGGCCGCAGCCCGGCCAGCGCCATGCCGCTCACGGCCGCACACATGGCGTGCTCGCGGATGCCGAAGTGAAAGTTGCGTCCGGCGCGGCTGCGAGCGTCGGCCTTCGCATGCTCGCCGCTGTCTGCAAGCGGCCCTGGTTCGAAGACGCCGGCAAAGTCGAAGGTCAGCGTGGTTTTGGTCGAGGGCGCCAGGTCTGCCGCGCCGCCCAGCACCCAGGGCACCTGCTTGGCAATCGCATTGAGCACCTTGCCCGCCGCGTCGCGGGTGGAGACGCCTTTGGCATTGGCTTCAAAGTTTGGCAATGCCGCGTCCCACCCTTCGGGCAGCATGCCGGCTTGCATGTGGGCAATTTGCAGCGCCAAGTCTGGGTACTGCGCCTGGTATTTTTTGAAGAGCGTCTTCCACGCTGCGTGCGCGTCTGTGCCACGCTGGCCGAACTGCGCCTTGAAATGCGTGGGCACTTCATCCGGCATCAGAAACTTCGCATCCGGGTCCCAGCCGTAGAACTCTTTGGCGAGCCGCACTTCTTCCTCGCCAAGCGCTTCGCCGTGCGCTTCCTTGGTGTCCTGCTTGTGCGGCGCGCCATAGCCGATATGGCTTTGCACGACGATGAGCGTGGGCAGGCTCGGCGCAGTCACAAAGGTATTCAGGCAAGCCGAGAGCTGCTCGATCGCATTGGCGTCCTGCACATGCAGCACGCGCCAGCCATAGGCCTCAAAGCGCGCACCCACGTCTTCGGTGAACGTGATGCCGGTGGCGCCTTCGATGCTGATGTGGTTGCTGTCGTAGATCCAGCACAGGTTGGCAAGCTGCAAATGGCCTGCCAGCGAAGCCGCCTCAGCGCTGACGCCTTCCATCATGTCGCCGTCGCTTGCCAGGGCGTACACCTTGTGGTCGAACAGCGAGAAGCCGGGCCGGTTGTAGGTGGCGGCCAGCCAGGCCTGCGCAATCGCCATGCCGACCGACGTGGCTACGCCCTGGCCCAGCGGGCCGGTGGTGGTTTCCACGCCGGTGGTCCAGCCGTGCTCGGGGTGGCCGGTGCAGCGGCTGCCGAGTTGGCGGAAGCTTTTGATCTCGTCGAGCGTGACTGGTTTCCCATGCGATCCCGGTGCATCGTCCCCGCTGCCGGGCTGCACGTCGCACAGGAACAGCAGGCCGTAGAGCAGGGCGCAGGCGTGGCCCGGCGAGAGCACGAAGCGGTCCCGGTTCGGCCAGGCGGGCGCGTGCGGGTCGTAGTTCAGGTAGCGCTGCCACAGGCAATAGGCCGTGGGCGCCGCGCCCATGGGCGTGCCGGGGTGGCCGGACTCGGCCTTTTGCACCATGTCGATGGCGAGCGTGCGCAGCGTGTTGATGCACAACTGGTCCAGCTTGGTGGCGGGCGCTGTTTTTGTCTCGGGGGCGGTCATGGTGTTTCCTTGCGCAGCTTGCGGTAGCGCTGCATCAGCGCATTGGTCGAGCTGTCGTGCGCAAGCTGCGGTGCCTCAAAGGCGGCCAGTTCTTTTGCCGTGGTGCCGGCCAGCACCTTGCCCAGCTCCACGCCCCACTGGTCGAACGAGTCGATGTTCCAGACCACGCCCTGCGTGAACACGCTGTGCTCGTACAGCGCCACCAGCGCGCCAAGGCTGTGCGGCGTCAGTCGCTCGGCCAGCAGCGTGCTGCTGGGGCGGTTGCCTTCGAAGCTGCGGTGCGGCGCTACGGCAGGGTCGGCACCGCCCGCCAGCACCTGCTGCAAGGTCCTGCCGAACGCCAGCGCCTCGGTCTGCGCGAAGCAGTTCGCCATCAGCAGGTTGTGCTGGCTGTCGCTGCCGCTGGCGTCTGGGGCCAGCGGGTTGAGCGTCTGGCAAAAACCGATGAAGTCACATGGCACGATGGGCGTGCCCTGGTGCAGCAACTGGTAGAACGAGTGCTGGCCGTTGGTGCCTGGCTCGCCCCAGACGATCGGTGACGTGGCGTAGCCCACCCGCGCACCGTCCAGCGTCATGTGCTTGCCGTTGCTTTCCATGGTGAGTTGCTGCAGGTAGGCGGGAAAGCGGCTCAGGTACTGCGCATAAGGCAGCACGGCTTGCGTCTGCGCACCGAGAAAGTTGGTGTTCCACACTGCCAGCAGGCCGATGAGCACCGGCAGGTTCTGTGCCAGCGGGGCACTTTGGAAATGCTGGTCCATGGCGTGAAAGCCGGCGAGCATGTCGTGGAACTGCTCGGGCCCAATCGCCACCATGAGCGAGAGCCCAATGGCCGAATCCATGGAGTAGCGCCCGCCCACCCAGTCCCAGAACTCGAACATGTTTTTGGGAGCAATGC
>JAUCDU010000022.1:0-14773 GCA_034674825.1 Giesbergeria sp. | reverse complement strand
CGAGCGAGACGGACGAACGCATGATGGTGCGCCTCGCCGCTCTGGCGCTCAATGCGCACCTGCTGCAGGACCTTTGCCAAGGCGACGCCACGCTGACGTTTGGCGCCGGCCTGTCGGACCCGGACGACCCGGATGCATCACTCACCGACTTCACGGGCAGGAAGCGCGTGTGGATCGAGGTCGGCCAGCCCGAGGACAAACCGCTGACGCGCGCCTGCAGCAAGGCCGACGTGGTCAAGGTGTACGCCTTTGGCCACGCCGCCGACATCTGGTGGCGCGGCATTGAAACCAAGCTCTCACGCCTGGCCAAACTGGAAGTCTGGCGCCTGCCCGCGAGCCAGGCGCAGGAGCTGTCCGCTCTGGCCGAGCGCAGCATGCAGCTGCAGGCGACGGTACAGGAAAGCGCCATCACGCTGAGCAGCCAGCGCGGCAGCGTGCACATCGAGCCAGTGCGCTGGAAGTAAACCCATCGGCGTTTTCAACCGCACATCACGGACCCAGCCATCGAATTGGTTCGCGGTCAGCCCAGGCCGCCACGCCGCGATGGCGCCTCAGGGAAAGTTGCTACACCGGCATGAGCGCGCCGCAATTCCAGCATTGCTCAAAGCCGCCTTCAACCAGTTCGCTGCAGGCAGGGCAATGCCAGCGCCGTTGCGGCAAGTTCTCCAATGCATCCAGCAGCGCTTGCGCGCGCTCCTTGTGCTCTGCGTAGCGCAACCAGATTTCCGGCAGGCATTCGTGCGGCGGCAGTTCACCGGCTGCCGCGCCAAGGTACAAACGCTGCACGGTAGCTGGCATCCCGGCCTCGCACAGCAGGTCGGCCCAGAGCATGGCCAGTGCGGCGTTGGGGGCGCGGGTCAGACGTTGCATGCCTGCACGATAGCAGCAGCGCCTTGCGACAGCGAAGTCTGGCCGCGCTGAAAACTGGCGCGGTCCGCAAAAAGCTTCAACTCCTACACCCAATCGCTTGGCGCAGTGATACAAAGAGGTATGACTGATCCCCATCGCCTCAAAATTGGTTTGTCCGCCTGCTTTCAGTACGCGGATCCCACGCGCCCGATGTTCACCGGCAAAACACTGCAGTATGTGGAGCAGTCGATTGCGCACTGGATCATGTCGGCCGGTGCCATGGTGGTGATGGTGCCCTGCCCGATCGGGGAAACGCAGCGCGGCGACGCCACGCTGGACCACTATGCACAGTGGCTTGACGGCGTTGTCATGCACGGCGGCGCGGACGTGTGGCCGGGCAACTACGGCGAAGAGCCGCTGCGGGAAGAATGGGTGGGCGACCGCCTGCGCGATCTGTACGACCTGGCAGTGGTCAAGGCTTTCGCCAAGGCTGGAAAACCCATCTTTGGTGTCTGCCGCGGCCTGCAACTTATCAACGTCGCCTTCGGCGGCGCGCTGTACCAGGATTTGCAAACGCAGCACCCCGGCGCGCAACTACACCGCAACGCGACCACCTACGATCAGCACTTCCATGCACTCAACATCGTGCCCGGCACGCATCTGGCCGAGCTCTACCCAGGCAAGCTGCGCGCCAACGTCAACAGCATTCACCACCAAGGGATCAAGCGCATAGCGCCGGATTTCATTGTCGAAGCCGTGAGCGAACCCGACGGCGTGCCCGAGGCCATTCGGCTGCGGCCGGCTCCTGGGCGCGGCTACATCGCGGCAACGCAGTGGCACCCCGAGTTTCACAAAGTCGGCGCGGACACGCTTGACGACACCCCCATCCTGAACGACTTTCTGGCCGCGTGCACCGCCGTGCGGGGGAAGGCTGCGGCGGGCCATGGCACGTCTGGCTTGCGAGATCGCGCCGGGCAACTGGTGCGTCGGGCACTCAAACGCCAGAGCTGAAAATCTGATATTTCCAGGCTCTGGCGCTTATTCAGTGGGCGTCTATAGCTATTTAATCAATAGCGCTACTTTTTCAGAATCCTCATTCTTCGAGCGTACGAATGGTGTCGCGGCCGTTTTTGTCTTTGAGGCGCCCCATGTCGGTATCGAGCGCACGGATCAGCTTGTCCAGGGCCCCGGTGAAAGCGCTGGCCAGTTTGTCGCCGTCTGCCGTTACCGTCACCGGCTGACGGCCCGCAGGGCGCGCTTCCACGCGGCAGCGTTTGTCCTGAGGTCCGGCTTTGCCGGCGTCCAGATCGGTCAGAAACACTTCGACCCGGGTGACATGGTCGCGAAAGCGGGCGAGCTTGGCGGTGGTTTCCTCACTGATCCACTGGGCCAGCGATTCGCCGCCCTGGATGTTGTCGTCGGTGTGAACTTGTACTTGCATACGTGCGCTCCTTCAGGTCAGGCCGGCCGGTGGCCGGCGGTCAATCCAGCCCCCATCATGCCTGCGTTGCCGGAGCAACCAAAGCAGCATCGACCAAGGCGCGGTTTCGCCCTACAGAAGGTACAAACACCCTCGGGCGCGAACCCACCAATCAAACTGCGGTTTAATCATGGGAATCCGAAGGGGAGTAGCTCCCGCCCGCAGCCGCTTTGAAATGGAAGGCTGTGGGCAATCGACAAGTCGTCAACACGGTGCTCCACGGCACCCGGCTTGTCGGGCCCTAAACCATTGGGCCGAGCAAGACCTTCGATTCGAGAACCTGCTTGGGCTCGGGTCGAAGGCATGCTGCGCGCAATTTGCGCTGCACCGGCCCCGTCCACTCCCGGCCGGCCCCTACTTCACTGGAAATATTTCATGGAACAGTTCCTGACCCCCGAGTTCTGGGTTGCCGTTGGCCAGATCGTGATGATCGACATCTTGCTCGGCGGCGACAACGCCGTCGTCATTGCGCTTGCCTGCCGAAAATTGCCGCCTGCGCAGCGCACACGGGGCATTTTGTGGGGCACCGCCGGCGCTATCGTGCTGCGCGTGGTGCTGATCTTCTTTGCCCTTACGCTGCTGGCGATTCCGTTTCTCAAGCTGGCTGGTGCACTGCTCTTGGTTTGGATTGGCGTGAAGCTCCTCGCGCCCGAGCACGACGACCACAGCGACATTGCAGCCAGCGACAAGCTGCTTGCCGCCATCAAGACCATCATCGTTGCCGACCTGGTGATGAGCATCGACAACGTCATTGCCATTGCGGGTGCCGCTCAGGGCGCGGCCGACCACCACGAGATGCCGTTGGTGATCTTCGGCCTGGTGATCAGTATTCCGATCATCGTCTGGGGCAGCCAGCTCGTCATCAAACTGATGGACCGCTTCCCCATGATCATCACAGGCGGCGGCATGCTGCTGGGATGGATTGCGGGCACCATGCTGGTGTCTGACCCGGCGCTGGCCGTGGCCGACACACTTGCCTGGATGCCCAAGATCGACCAGGACAGCAGTGCCATCAAGTACGGCGCCGGGATTGCCGGCGCGCTGCTGGTGCTGGGGATTGGCAAATGGCTGGTTGCGCGGCGGGAAAGTACAGCGGCGGCATGAAGACGCTATGCTGATCACATGTTGAAAATCCTCGCCAAATGGCTGCTCAGCGCGACCGCGCTGCTGGCGGTTGCCTACCTCTACAGCGGCGTGCAGGTGCAGAGCTTTCCCTCTGCCCTGATCGCCGCGTTCGTCATCGGCCTGTTCAACGCCGTGCTGCGCCCGGTGCTGGTCATCCTCACCTTGCCCGTCACCATCGTCACCGTGGGCTTGTTTCTGTTCGTCATCAACGCGCTGATGTTCTGGGCGGCGGCTGGCATTCTGAGCGGCTTTCACGTCACCGGTTTTGGTGCCGCCCTGATTGGCTCGCTGCTGTATTCGCTGCTCGGCCTGCTGATCGAGTCAGCGCTCGGCGGCTTGTTCGCGAAGAAGTGACTGCATGGCGCGCAAGCGCGTGTCGATGATGGACACCTCGACATAGTCTGCCGGCGCGCTACTCCTCGTCGCCAGCGCCTGCCCGGCCTTGAAGCGGTCCACCGCCGCGGCGTAGTCGTATTGCGCGGCGCGTGCCTCTCCCTCGGCGCGCACGGCGCGGAGCCCTTGGCCTTGGGCCTGCCAGTTCGACGCCAGCGCCTGCCAGGCGCCCGCGTCCTGCGGGTGCAGCGCCACCCAGGTTTGCAGATCGCCCGATATTTCACGCGCTCGGCCCAGCGCCAGCAAGGCGCGGGCACGCAGCAGCAACTCTGGCCGACGCAATGCGTCAGTGGAAGAAAGCTCCGGCAATGCCGCGTCCGGTTGGCCGGCCTTTAGCTCAATCTCCGCAGCCAGCAGCCTTGTCTGGCGCGCTGCTGCAGCGTCTTGGGCGACGAGCAGGCGCAGCCGTGCGAGCAGGTTGCGCGCGAGGCTCGCTTGCTGCAGTTCGCTCGTCGCCAGCGCCGCGCCATACAGCGCAGCGGCACGCTCCGTTGCGGGCCGATTGGCGAAACCGACTGCCGTTGGTGCCTCGGCGTATTGGCGCAGGACATCCACACCAGCGCCGGAAAGCACGCGCGCACGCGCCGCCAGCAAAGCATGTGCCGCCAGGGAGAAATCACGCTGCGGCGCCGGAGCTGCAGCGCTGCGCGGCTGCCGCGCCTGCGCGTCGGCAATACGCTGTGTAGTCAACGGGTGACTGCGCAAGTACGGCCAAGAGCCGTTGTCGTTGAGACGGTTGGCTTGCTGGAGTTTGTCGAACATGTCGACAAATCCTCGCGGAGTGAAACCGGCAGGCTCCATCAGACCCAAGCCCACACGATCGGCCTCGCGCGCCCGGTCGCGCGAGAAGTTCAGGTGGTTCTGCACCACCAGTGCCTGCCCACCAATCGCCACGGCCTGCGCCGCGTCCGGGCTTTTGCTGGCGGCCAAGACACCCAGCACCATGGCGCCGATCATCAAGGGCGTCATCCTTTCCTGCCGGCCAATCAGCCTTGCAATGTGGCGCTGCGAGATGTGGCTGAGTTCGTGCGCCAGCACAGCGGCGAGTTCGTCGGGGGTGGACACCACGCCTACCAGACCCAGGTTCACGCCCATGAAGCCGCCAGGCAAGGCAAACGCGTTGACCGTTCGGTCGCGCCCCAGAAAGAGTTCGAACGCGAAACGCTCGTCAAGCTCTTGCGAAATTTCGCCCTTAGCTCGCGCAGCCGCAATTAGCGCCTGCCAGATGCTGTCCACATACTCAACCAGTTGCGGGTCGTCGATGTAATCTGGGTCACGGTAGAGTTCGCGCGCAATGCCTTCACCCAATCGGCGCTCAGCGCTGGCACTCAACTCGCCGCCATCGCCCAGCGTTGGCAGGCGAGCAGCACCGGCAGTCTGAGCGGACACCCAGCCGCTGAATACTGTTAGTGCGATAGCAATAAATACTGTGTATGCCTGCCGAAAAAGGCAATTTCGCATGCAATTTTCCTGATAGATCGACCCATTCCGTATGATGGACCGCTTCGGCGAAGGTTCGCCGCACCAGCCATTCTTGCTTATGTCATCTCTCACCCACTTCGACGCCAACGGCCAGGCCCACATGGTCGACGTCGCCGCCAAGGCCGCCACGCACCGGATTGCCATGGCAACGGGCCGCATTGAAATGCTGCCCGCCACGCTGGCCTTGATCGAGGCTGGCAATGCCAAGAAAGGCGACGTGCTGGGCATCGCCCGCATCGCAGGCATTCAGGGCGCCAAGAAAACCAGCGACCTGATCCCGCTGTGCCACCCGCTGGCACTGACTCGCGTGGCAGTGGATTTTGGCCCGGCAAGTGCGCAGTGCCCGGACGCCATTGGCATCACTTGCACCGCTACGGTCGAGACCGTGGGGCAGACTGGGGTGGAGATGGAGGCGCTGACCGCAGTGCAGGTGGCGCTTCTGACGATCTACGACATGTGTAAGGCGGTGGACCGGGGTATGTCAATCCATGGTGTGCGGGTGCTGGAGAAGCACGGGGGGAAGTCGGGGAGTTTTGCGGCGGGGGCGCTCGCGTAAATCGCCAAAGCGATGCCCTGCATTACTCTACGGGAAGAGGAATTGTGCAGGTCTGTACCGGGTGCTAATCGCGGTTTGCAGCTAATTGCCACTGCTATTGGCTGCATCCCAACATTGATTGCATCCCCTCTCTACGCATTGCAGTGGCGCATCTGCTTTGTGTGCACTGAACGCCTCCGCCACGGCGACCCGCCCTAGAATCCGTCCACATGCGCATAGCCACGCACACGCGCTGTCGCAGGGTCAAGAAGAACTACCCAATCGTTAACGTGACGGCTGACCAAAGGCAGCCATAGCAGCGATTCTGGATCCGAGGTTTCTCCTGTTGCCCAGTTGTCGATGGCGCTTTGCGCTGCGATATTCAGCCGCTCCGCCTGAGTGGGATGCTTCGCGCGTAATTCAGCCAATGCACGGGCGCGCTCCAAAACCTTTGGAACGCTTAGCGCGTAATCTTGCCACCAACTTGGGCGCTGACCCGGCTCAATTCCCCCCAAGGAGCTTTCGATGCTGGCTATTTTTTCCTCGGTCGTCACTACTTCACGCAAACCCACGGTAAGAGGGCCTGTTAAGCGCCAAGGGTTGGCCCAATCGGGCACGCTTGGCAATTCAGTTTCAGCGATATCGGCATAGCTCACGGCCCGCATGCGATCAACTTCGTACACCAATGCCACGGGCCTGGCATGGCTCACGGCGTGCAGTCCGTAGCCAAGTGCCAGCAACTGAATAAGCGCGACCAAAGCGATATCACGCCTGAGCTCAGCACGTGGTTTGGCTGGATTGAAAACCACTAGCGTGAGCAAAGGGCCACACACCACATCCACCCCCACAATTAACCAAAAAAGTTGAGTGCCTCCCATCAGCTCCCGCAGTGGCGAGGGGAACCACCACACAAACACCAAAGTGGCCACTACCACCGCCACCGCGGCGGAAAGCAGCATATGGACAACCGCCGCCCGAACGGCATACCTGAAGCGGAAACCAAAATCGAGGAAATTCACGGCTGTCACAGTACAGAAAATTCAAAACGAGGACGCGCTGGCGCCATGACAAACGACAACGCCCGCAAGGCGGGCGTTGTCGTCACATTCAAGCGCTTGTCAGCGCCGAGAATTTAACGGCACTCAGCTGGCGCGAACCGTGCTTGGAGCAGACCGGCGGTACCACCACCCATGTTCCGGGCCGTCGCTGCGGCCTGAGTTGCGGACTGGCAAGACCAGTCAATGGACCCTGCAGTCCCAGCGGCCAGGGCAGTATTCAGTCTGACAGGGTTACCAGCAGTAGTGCGCACCCACGGAGTAAGCACAAGCGAGTTCTGAGCTGCGCCCACGCCAACAGCAGCGGGACGGTAATTGACGAAGATTTGACCAGTGCCGCCGGCGGCTGGCGCAGCGCAAGTGGCAGCGCCCAGTGCTTCAAAGCAAACAGTCGTTACCATTTTGCTGTTCGCGCCGGTATTGCCAGCTTGGGCGTTCCACATTGTTGTGGTGACCAAGAGATCTGCAGCGCTGGAAACGTCGCTACCGATGAGCGCGCGTGCACTCTGGGCCAAGCCCAAACCTTCCGTCACCCGTGCACGGACGGTGTAGTCTTGGTAAGCCGGCAAGGCCACAGCAGCCAAAATACCAATGATCGCCACAACGATCATCAATTCGATCAAGGTAAAACCTTGTTGGATAGAACGCTTCATGAAAAACTCCCTGGGTAAAGTTGGAAAGGCGAGGACACACAAGCAAGCTGCATGCCAAGTCTGCTGTTCTGTAGTCGGTGCAGCCTACTCTAAAGGCTACTGCCTCCACTTCACAGAAACAACGCGTCAAGTTTGACACGTTTTGGCACATTGCCTACATTTTTGTCAACTTATTGGCCGCGCTCAATCTAGATTTCAAACACCAGCCCCGCCTCCAGCCACCGAATGTCGCGCTTCGTCTCGCCTTGCGCAGCTGATCGCGCATGCAGGAGGCACACTTCCTCGTAAATCAGTTGTGTCTCGGCAGGCTTGGTGTGTGTGATGCAGATGGGGCAGTCGGCGGCGCCGTTGAATTGGGCCAACTCCTGCGCGAGGGTGTCTGACGACAGGTGCAAGCTGCGGTCGGCCAAGGCGTGTTCGCGTCGACTGAAAGCGGTTTCAATCACCAGCATGGCGACTGGCAGGGCGTTCACGCGGTCCCAGAACGCCGGATTCCGCCCAGTGTCGCCGCTGAATACCCACCAGCCGCTCTCTCCCTCTACTGCGTAGCCGACGGCAGGCACGGTATGCACGGCAGGCAGCACCTCAAGCACTGCGCCAGCCACCTGCACCACATCGCCAGTGGCGAGAGGGGAAAAACGCAGAAACGGCGCTGCCCGACTGGGGATGCGCGTGAAATCTGGCCAGATGGTCTCGTTGAATATGTGCTTTAGCAATGCGGCGATGGTTTCCGGCAGGGCGTGCACCGTCAAAGGTGCACGGCGCCTGGCGGCGACGGAATCAATCATCAGCGGCAAGGCGGCAATGTGGTCCAGATGCGAATGGGTGAGGAACACATGGTCGATAGCGGCCATTTCGTCCAGCGTGAGGTCGCCCACACCCGTACCGGCGTCGATGAGGATGTTCTGGTTCACCAGAAAGGACGTGGTGCGGCAGCCTTGTGAAATGGCACCGGAACACCCTAGCACGCGGATTTTCATGAGCAGTGGTTATTTGGTATCGAAACGGGTCGCGCCGTCCCAGTCGGGCTGGAAGGGTAACACCCGCAGGGCCGTCAGGCGTTCCTGGTACCAGGCAAAGAGCTTGTTGTCGGGGTCGGCGTCGTGCAGCGACGCCGCATGGTCATCACAAGCTGACCAATCTTGTGCGCGCAGGCTGGCGAGAGCTTGGTGCCACTGGGCCAACACGCGCATCCGCTCGGGCGAGACATCATCGGGCGTGCCAAGCGGGCAGAAAATGGCCACCGCCTCTTCCTTGCCCTTGACCCGCACGCGGTCGAGCTCTTGCCAAACGAAGCCTGGCGCCTGCATGCGCGTGGCATCGCTGGCCACGATCTCCACGCCGTACACCTTGCACAGGCCTTCCAGGCGCGATCCCAGATTCACAGCGTCGCCAATCACGGTGTAACTGCGACGGATGTCGGAGCCCATGTCACCAACGCACATCGTCCCCGTATTAAGGCCGATGCCGATACCGATCTCGGGCAGGCCTTGTACCCGGTGCTGGGCATTGAGCGCCTTGACGGCACCCACCATATCGAGCGCCGCCTGCACCGCCAGCGCAGCGTGCTGTGGCGTCGCCACAGGCGCGCCCCAAAAGGCCATGACGCAGTCGCCCATATATTTGTCGATGGTGCCAAGCCGCGTGCGAATGGCCTGCGTTAGGCGGCTAAAGATGTCGTTCAGCAGCGCTTGCAGCTGCACAGGCTCCATGCGCTCCGACATCGCGGTAAAGCCGCGCATGTCGCAAAACATCACTGTGAGCTCACGGCTGGCCGCCTGCATGCTGTAGCGCTCGGGGGCGAGCAGCATTTGATCAACGAGTTCGGGTGGCACATAGGTGCCAAACAAGAGGGCGAGGTCGCGCTTGGTCCGGCTCTCGGTCAGATAACCATGGGCCATGCTGACGGCGGCGCTGACTACCACAACCAACAAGGCGGTACCCATGGGCAGCGCCAGGTGGTAACCCAGATAGAACACCAGATTCGTGCTCACCACGGTCGCCAGCACGGCACCCGCAAAGAGCATTGCGCGCCCGGCGCTGAGCATAGGCAGAACAAACGCCAGCAAAAACCCGGCAATGGTGACTTGCAGCACGTCGAATGCGACCGCATAGTCGGGTCGATAAACGACCTTTTCGCTGAGCAAACCCGAGAGGATATTGGCATGCGTCTCCACCCCCGGGTACGCCGGCCCAACCGGAGTCGCGCGCACATCCTGCAGGGTGGGTGTGGACGAGCCCATCAGCACCACCTTGCCGCGAAGGCTGCCTGCAGGAAGCGCCCCCTGCAGGACATCTGCAGCGGACACATAGCGAAAGGAGCCGCCTGCAGGACCACCCGCACCGCGGTAGGGAATCAGCGTCGTCAGGCGCTCATCCACCGGGATGAAGGTGTGGCCCGCAGGGTGACGAAGCTCGATTCCTTTCAGGAACACCCGTTCTCCAGGCACGGGCTCTGTGGCGAACACAGGCAGCACTTCGGCACCGCCCAGAAAGGTTCGGTACATCGCAAGTGCCAACGATTCGTAGTAGTTGCCGTCGTACTCGGAGAGCAGGGGCAATGAGCGCACCACGCCGTCGTAGTCGCTGATGGAATTGAAGAAACCCGCAGCAGGCGCAGCCTGCGACAAGGCTGAAATGTTGCTCCCGTAGCCGCTCCATTGCGTTGCGTAAAGTTTGCTGCCATCGAGTTGCTGCGGCGTCAAAACGGGAGGCGGCAAGCTTCCGCGCCCTTTGCCGTCGCGGTCGCTCGTGAAGTAGTAGCCGAGGACTGCGTTCTGCGTGTCGAGTGCGTCGGCGAAGCGCGCGTCGTAGTCGAGCGACGGCTTCAACTTCTCAAACTCCTGCACGAAATCGGGAGCGTTTTTAAGCGGCCCTTGCGCCAACGCTTGCAGCCGTGTTAGGCCTGAACTGGTGTCCGGCTCGGCAAAAACCACGTCAAAACCCAGCACTGCCACCCCCTGGCGCTCGAACAATTCGGTGGCCAAGGCTGCCAGCTTGTCGCGGCCCCACGGCCAGCGCCCTACGCGCTCCAGGCTTGACTCGTCCAGATCGACAATGACAATGCGCTCATCAAGCGTATGGGGCAACGTTGCCCGCAAACGCACGTCGTAAATCAACGACTCAAATCGCTCCAGAAGGTGAAAGGACGCAGCGCCGGACGCTTGCAATACGCCAAGCGCCACAGGGACTAGCAGCCATAAAATCCGGCGCCAGCGCCGTTGCAAGTAGCTGGCGAACAGCTGTGCCAAGGGAAACGCCTAAGGCCAACCGTTCTGGATCATGCGTGCACAAACTGCATTTCTGTCCCAGCGAGCGCAAGCTGGTCGCCATCTTTCAGTTTGACTGGATCGTTTCCAATGCGCACGCCATTGAGTTCGGGCGTCTCTGGGCCCTCGACATGCGCCAAGACAAAGCCTTGATGGCGTCGCGTGACCGACGCCACAGCCACTCCCGGCTTGCCGATGGTGGTCACCACTTTGGTCAGCATGACTTCACGCCCGGCAGCTGGCCCCGAGAGCACGCGAATGACGGCAGGCGTGGCACTAGGCACACTGTTACCGAACCCGGAAAGCGGCGCCGGACCGGTATTTGAGCCTGCCGTGCTGCGCGCAGGGACCGGGGGCAGCACCATGCCTGGCTTGAAGACCATCGTTTTTTCGAACCGGGCATCGTCCGCCTCGTTGAAAAAGCGAATTTTGTACTTGCCTATCTCCAGCATATCGCCATTGCGAAGCTCATGCCGTGTCACGGCCTTGCCATTGACATAGGTGCCATTGGTGCTGTGCAAGTCCTCAATTGCGACGTCGCTGCCGGCCATGTGCAGTGCAGCGTGCTCGCCGCTCACCGCAAGGTTGTCGATCACGATGTCGTTGTAGGGGCGTCGTCCCAATGTGGTCCGCTCCCTGGTGAGTTCCACTTCTTTGATGACGACTCCATCAATCGAAACAACCATTCTTGGCATGACCCACTCCGGATATATTGGTTTATGTAATTCACAAGTTCCCGCAAACACGCTCAGGCGCGCAGCAGCCGCGACATCAGACTTTGGCGGCGTGTGCCTGAAATCGCCTTTGCAAGAACCACGCTGATATTGTCGCGTCCACCGTTGGCATTGGCTGCGTCTATCAGGCGACCCGCCTTCTCTTCGAGTGAAGATCGCAGCGCAAGCACGGACGTGAGATCTGCATGGGCCACCATCTCGCTCAAACCATCTGAGCACATCAGATACAAATCGTCGGCCTGCACCTCAAACTCGTTTACTTCGAGCAACACGAGTTCTTCTACCCCCAGCGCGCGGGTGACGAGATTGCGACTGGTCGATACAGCCGCCTGTTGCTCCGTGATAAGACCGGCATCCACTTGCTCCTGCAACCAGGAATGGTCGCGCGTGAGTTGCTCCAACTCGCCATTGCGCAGGCGGTAGCAGCGCGAGTCGCCGATATGGCCCAGCATCAAGCGGTTGCCCTGGAAAACGCCCACGACGAGCGTCGTGCCCATGCCCGCATACTGCGCCGTGGATTCTGCTGCCCCAAGAATGGCCTGGTTGGCTTTGTCCACACAAATTTCCATGGCGCGGCGTAATTCGAAGGGCTTGAGTTTGGTCCCGGCTTGCGCCAGCCAAGGCACCATGTCATTGCGTACGAATTCGATTGCCATGCTACTGGCAACTTCGCCGGCGTTGTACCCACCCATGCCGTCGGCAAGCATCGCCAATTGCGCCTGCACATCGACGCCAACTGCGTCTTCATTGTTCGTGCGCACCCGGCCCGTGTCGGTGCGTGCACAGAACTCGTAGCTCAACGAAACTGCACTCATTGGCTGCTTGAGCGCCCGGCGCGGGGCCCTATTGGCGCAGCGGCGCTGTCCAACACTGTGTCTTGGTAATCCGCCATGGGGTGTTCGTACAAATCGGTATGCGCATCATAGTCGAGAGCGCTCCCAAAACGAGTGGCGATTGTGTTCCCACCGCCCGAGTCGATTTCACGCAACGCGCGGGCCATTTGGGCGCCCGTCTGGAATCGCGCCTGCGGGTCTTTCTCGAGCGCACGGGCAACCAAAATGGCGAGCGCGTCGGGCAACTCTGGGCGCAAGGTTCGCATATCGGGCGGCACCTGGTGTGCGATGGCCTGCATAAGCGCGCTCATGGAGTCCGCGCGCAGCGGCAACATACCGGTCAACAACTGGTACAACGTAACGCCCAGTGCGTATATGTCGCAGCGTCCATCTACCCGCGTGCCCATGATTTGTTCCGGCGCCATGAAACTCGGGGTTCCCAGTACCAGACCCGTGCGTGTCTTGCTGTTGTCTGTGATCCGTGCGATCCCGAAGTCGGTCACCTTGACGCCGTCCGTCTCTGGCGCGTACAGAATATTGGACGGCTTGATGTCCCGATGCACCACCTGATGGCGGTGGGCATAGTCAAGGGCATCGGCAACGCGAGCAGCAATGGAAAGCACCACCGGAACAGCGAGCAAGGTGTCCGGGTGTGTCGCATGCCCCAAGTCGCGACCATGCAACCTTTCCATGGCAATCCAGCTCAGACCGTGCTCCTCGCCAGCGTCGAAAATCGCCACGATCTGGGGGTGTTGCAGACGTCCAGCCGATTCCGCCTCCCGAAAAAACCGCGCCCGCGCATCCACCAATGCAGAGCCTTCGAATTCTTTGGAGAGCGCCAAGGTTTTGAGCGCTACCATGCGTCCGATGACCGGGTCTTTCGCTGCATACACGGTGCCCATGGCACCCCGCCCCAGCTCCGCTTCAATCTCGTAGCGTCCCAAGCGTTCGGGCACAGCGTGCGCGCTCTCCTCCTGCAAGCTTTCCGGTGCAAGTCCCTTGGCATGGGCTTCCACTTCGGCCAGGCGCTCAGCGCGTTTGAGCCGGGCGGCCGCATCTCGGTACAAGGGATCGCTCGCGACTACTTTGGCAAAGGCCACCCGCGCCTGTCCAAACGCTTTTGCATGCTCAAAGGCTTTGCCGAGGCGGTACAGGGCGCGCAGTCCCTCACGCCGCACAGGAAGCTTCGCCAGCATGGCGAGTGCCTCATCCAGCTTGCCCTCGGCTTGTAGACCGAGCGCAACTTGCAGCGGACCGGCGTGCACAGCGCTGCTCTGCCCCACCGTACCTTCAGCGGCAAAAATGGATCGCAAAAGGTAGGTGTAGTGGCCAACAAAAAGCGCCACAAGCGGCACCGCAAGCAACTGGCCGTGTATCCACCCCGCTACAACACACGCCGCGGCCAGGCCGGTTGCCGCCAGCAAGCCCGTTCGGAAATTCAGTTGTGGCAGCACCACCAGGTAAACAAACACCAGAAGGAGAACCCCCAAGCCGGTGGGCGATGCGAACGGGCGCGCCACTGCCGTGGCAGCACTTGCCACAACCACGCACGCGGCCACGGCGACCGGCCACGCTGCTGCGCGCCACCGGACACCGCCCCCCCTGAAACCCTGCCGCGCCGAGCGATTGGGGCGCGCCTGTGCATTGCTCATTTGTACTCCCCCACGCACGCGCAATGTGGCGCGACCTGTTGAAAACAAGCAATTTTTGCGCCAAATGCGCTCAAAAGCTCAATCCACCCAGCATTTCAGAACAAAAAACCCGCTCGCGGCGGGTTTTCTAAGCACAGCGCACACGCTTAAAGCTGCGCCTTCAGCAATTTCCCCAACTCAGACGGGTTACGGGTCACGATGAACCCCGAATCTTCCATCACGGCCAGTTTGGCGTCGGCAGTATCGGCGCCGCCAGAAATCAGTGCGCCAGCATGGCCCATGCGTTTGCCGGGAGGCGCTGTCACGCCTGCGATGAAGCCCACGATAGGTTTTTTCATATTGGCCTTGCACCACAAGGCCGCCTCAGCTTCGTCGGGGCCACCAATTTCACCAATCATGATGACAGCGTCGGTGTCCGGGTCGTCGTTGAACGCCTGCATCACGTCGATGTGCTTCAGCCCATTGATCGGATCGCCACCAATGCCGACAGCGGTCGATTGGCCCAGACCCACTTCGGTCAGCATGGCAACGGCTTCGTAGGTCAGCGTGCCCGAGCGGCTCACGACGCCGATGCGGCCTTTCCGGTGGATGTGGCCGGGCATGATGCCAATCTTGATCTCGTCGGGCGTGATGATGCCAGGGCAGTTGGGGCCCAGCAGCAGTGTCTTCTTGCCGCCGGCGGCTTCCTTGGCGCGCATCTTGTTGCGCACTTC
>JAUCDU010000021.1:0-14895 GCA_034674825.1 Giesbergeria sp. | reverse complement strand
AAATCAGGCGTAGTAGCAATACTACCGTGGGTTCGAATCCCACCCTCTCCGCCAAAAACAAAAAACCCCTGTAACTCAACGAGTTACAGGGGTTTTGCGTTTTAAGGCGTCAGTGACGGATTAGCGCGGTGCCAAGCGAATCGCGCCATCCAGGCGAATCACCTCACCGTTGAGCATGTCGTTTTCAATGATGTGCTGCACCAGCTTGGCGTAGTCCTCCGGTGTGCCCAGGCGGCTGGGGAAGGGGACGCCGGCGGCCAGCGCGTCCTGCACTTCCTGAGGCATGCCAAACAGCATGGGCGTGCCGAAAATGCCCGGGGCAATGGTCATGTTGCGGATACCGCTGCGGGCCAGGTCGCGTGCGATGGGCAGGGTCATGCCGACCACGCCGCCCTTGGAGGCGGAATAGGCCGCCTGCCCGATCTGGCCGTCGTAGGCAGCGACGCTGGCGGTGGAGATCAGTACGCCGCGCTCGCCGGTGTCCTCGGCTTCGTTCTTGGCCATGGCATCGGCTGCCAGGCGGATCATGTTGAAGCTGCCAATGAGGTTGACGGTGATGGTCTTGCTGAACACGGCCAGCGAATGCGCGCCGTTCTTGCCCACCGTTTTCTCTGCGGGCGCAATGCCGGCGCAGTTGATGAGGCCCATGAGTTTGCCCAGGGATACGGCCTTGGCGACCACGGCCTGGCCGTCGGCCTCGCTGCTGACGTCGCAGCGCACGAAGGCGCCGCCGATGTCCTTGGCGACGGCTTCGCCCTTGTCGGCCTGCATGTCGGCCACCACGACGGTCGCGCCTTGCGCGGCCAGACGCCGCGCCGTGCCTTCGCCCAGGCCCGAAGCGCCGCCCGTGACGATGAATACCTTGCCTTTGATCTGCATGCCGAGTCTCCTGTAAATGTCGTGAATGTTGACGTTGACGTAACGTCAATTATGCAAGAGGGCGACCGGACACAAAAAAGCCGCCTGCAAGTGAGGCGGCTTGTTGTGGGGCAGAGGCTTACTTGAAGCCTACCCGATCAAGCATCTGTTGCACCGCACCCATGTGGGCGCCGACAGCGCTGATCGGGATGTTCTCGCTCTTGAACGGCTTGCCGCCGGTCATGGCGATCAGCGCTGGATTTTCGGGATGGATGCCCTTGGCGGCAGGCCACTCGTTGTTGCCGTTGGCAAAGTAGTTCTGCGCCTCGGGCGTGGCGAGGTATTCGAGGAATTTGACCGCATTCTCCGGGTGCTTGGCATAGCGGGCAACCGCGCCACCCGCAATGTTCACGTGCGTGCCCCAGCTCTGCTGGTTCGGGAAGACGGCACCCACCTTGTTGGCGATGGCGACGTCTTCCGGTTTGGACGAGCGCATGAGGCGCGCCAGGTAGTAGCTGTTGGTGACTGCAATGTCGCACTCGCCCGAAGCGACCGCCTTGATCTGGTCGGTGTCGCCACCCTTGGGGTCGCGCGCCAGATTGGCCACCATGCCTTTGAGCCAGGCCTCGGCCTTTTCGGCGCCCATGTGCTCGGTCACGGCGCCGAACAAGCTCAGGTTGTAGGGGTGTGAACCCGAACGGATGCACAGCTTGCCCTTGTTTTTCGGATCGGCGAGCTCTTCGTAGGTGTCTACATCGGCCTTCTGCACTTTCACCTTGTTGTAGACGATGATGCGCGCGCGGGTCGACAAGCCGAACCACGAGATGCCTCCGTCGGCCGATGGCTGGCTGCGCAGGTTCTCAGGGATGGCGTCGTTCAGCGCCTTGGACTTGATCGGTTTGAACAGGCCGTCTTTCTCCCCTCGGTAGAAGCGCGACGCATCGACGAGCAGGATGACATCAGCGGGCGAGGCTTCGCCTTCGGCCTTGAGGCGCGCCATGATGCCAGCGTCGTCGGCGTCAACACGGTTGACCTTGATGCCAGTGGCCTTGGTGAAGCCTGCGTACAGGGCTTCGTCTGTCGCGTAATGGCGCGCAGAGTACAGGTTGAGGACCGATTCCTCGGCATGGGCTGGTGTGAACAAGCTGGCAGCCAGGAGCAAAGGGGCGGTCCAGCGGGTGAGAGTGGTAGGGGACATGAAGTGAAAACGGTGCGTGTAACGACTGTGGATGATAACGCAAACGCGAGTCATTCGCATCCGTTTGTTGCGCCTTGCGCACGCTTGCCGCTGCGTGTTGCCATCTGTCCCACCAAAACGGCCAATAAAAAAGCCCGGTAACAACCGGGCTCTTGGTTCCACCCGGCGGCTTGCGCCGCCAGGGAGAGTGCTTAGCGCTTGCGCGGCGTAGCCGACTTGGCAGCGTCTGCAGC
Source organism: Giesbergeria sp. (assembly GCA_034674825.1). Classification (GTDB taxonomy): domain Bacteria; phylum Pseudomonadota; class Gammaproteobacteria; order Burkholderiales; family Burkholderiaceae_C; genus Simplicispira. The sequence goes on along the minus strand of JAUCDU010000021.1, from coordinate 12,606 downwards.
GGTAGCAGCAACTGCGTTGAAGTTGGCTTCAGCAGCGTCCGTAGCTTGCTTGACGGCCTTTTGCACCGATTCAAATGCGTTGTTGGCGGCCGACACGGCGCTCTTCATCACGGCAACAGCGGTTTCGGAACCGGCAGGTGCGTTCTTGCTGGCGGTGTCAACAATGCTGGCGAAGTTCTGCTGGGCTTCAGCGGTCTTGGCTTCAACAGCCTTGTTGAACTCGCTGCCGGTGCCGGAAGCGATGTCGTACAGGTGACGGCTGTAGGAAGCGGCCTTTTCAGCCAAAGGCTGGAACAGGCTGGCTTGCAGGGTCAGCAGCTCTTGCGCGTCTTTCACGCTCATGACGGCCTTGGTGTGCGTGGCGGCTTCGGTCAAAGCAGCGCGCGAGGCGGTCATGTTCAGTTCGACCAGCTTTTCGACGCCTTCAAACGCCTTGTTGGTCAGGCCGAACAGGGTTTCGATGTTGGCTTTGTGGGCTGCGAGGATTTGCTCAGGGGTCAGGGACATGTGATTTCTCCAGTTTGGTATGGGAACCGTTAAACGACGGAACTTGAAATATCTGCGCTGACCATCCTAGACGGTATGTTGCAGTGCAGCATGAGGCCTATTTTAGGGTAAACGCGAAGAAATGCAAGTATTTTTGTTGCATTGCAACATATTAGAGTGCGCCCCCTTCAGGCGCAGCGGTTTTGCGTGAGGGCTGCCGCTGTGATCCGGCGCCGCAAGTGGGGCTGGCAAAATGGCCGGCATGAATGCCCCCACCTCTGCCGCGCGCGCCGCGCCCCAACATCGGAGCACGTATCCGGTTTTCCGCAGCATCACAACCCGTTGGTCCGACAACGACGTGTACGGCCATGTGAACAACGTCGTGTATTACAGCTGGTTCGACACGGCAGTCAACGGCCATCTCATTGATATGGGCGCGCTCGATATCCATGCGGGCGACACCATAGGGCTGGTTGTCGAAACGCAGTGCAACTATTTTGCGCCGCTGGCATTTCCGCAATCAGTGGAAGCGGGCGTTCGCGTGGCGCGCATTGGCAGCAGCAGCGTGCGCTATGAGGTGGGCTTGTTCGCCGTGGGCGAGCCGCTGACGGCTGCGGCCGGGCATTTTGTTCATGTCTACGTGGACCGTGCAACCCGGCGCCCTGCCGTGTTGCCACAAAGCTTGCGAGACGCCCTGGCACCCATGCAACGCGGTTGAGCAGGAAATTTTTCGCCGCCTACACTGGGTGGTGGCACGACGCCGGTGCGGGAAAGCCTCGCAATTGGCACCGAGAACCTTGGAGAGACACCGATGAAACTATCGCGCAAACTGGCGACCTTGGCGCTGTTGCTGGTGCCGGCCTTGGCGCACGCCGCAGAGATCGACGGCGCCGCGCTGCCGCTTTGGTGGGGCGTGCCGTTTGCCGGTCTGCTGCTGTCGATTGCGGTGATGCCCTTGGTGGCGCCCATTTTCTGGCACCACCATTTCGGCAAGCTCACCGCAGCATGGGGGCTTGCCTTCCTGGTGCCGTTCGCCATGAGCTATGGCGCCAGCGCGGCGGGCGTAAACCTGGTGCATGCGCTCTTGGCCGAGTATTTGCCGTTCGTGATTCTGCTGACCGCCTTGTTTACAGTGGCGGGCGGCATCTACATTCGCGGCAACCTGCACGGCAGCCCGCTGCTCAACACCGGGATTCTGGCCATCGGCGCGGTGCTGGCGAGTTTCATGGGGACCACGGGCGCATCGATGCTGCTCATTCGCCCCCTGATTCGTGCCAACGACAACCGCCCACACAAGGCGCACGTGGTGGTGTTCTTCATTTTCATTGTCTCGAACATTGGCGGCTCCCTGACGCCGCTGGGCGACCCGCCTCTGTTCCTTGGTTTCCTCAAGGGCGTGGATTTCTTCTGGACCGTAAGCCATATTTTCCCGGAGACGCTGTTTCTGCTGGGCAGTTTGCTGGCGCTCTTTTTTGTCCTCGATACCTGGCTCTTCAACAAGAGCGGCCCCGTGCTGCGGCCGGATCCCACACCCGACACGCGCGGCATCGGTTTTGACGGCAAGGTCAACTTTGGCTTGCTCGGGGTTGTCGTAGGCCTGGTGCTGCTGTCTGGCTTCTGGAAGTCTTCGGTGGTGTTCAACATTGCGGGCACCGAAGTCGGCCTGCCGGGCATCGTGCGCGATGTCGGGCTGCTGGCGGTGACTGGGGTCTCGCTGTGGCTGACTCCAGCGCGGGTGCACGACGCGAACCAGTTTGGCTGGGGTCCCATGCAAGAGGTTGCCAAGCTGTTTGCCGGCATTTTCCTGACCATCATTCCGGTGATTGCCATGCTCAAGGCTGGCGTCAATGGTCCATTTGGCGCCATCGTCAGCGCCGTGACGCAGCCCGACGGCACGCCGATTCCCTCCATGTACTTCTGGGCCACGGGGGTGCTTAGCTCGTTCCTGGACAACGCGCCGACCTATCTGGTGTTCTTCAACACCGCCGGTGGTGATCCGGTCACTTTGATGACCACGCTCGCCCCAACGCTCGCGGCGATTTCGGCCGGCGCGGTGTTCATGGGCGCCAATACCTATATCGGCAACGCGCCGAACCTGATGGTCAAAGCGATTGCCGAAGACCGCGGTGTCGACATGCCGAGCTTCTTTGGCTACATGCTGTGGTCCGGGGCCATCCTGGTGCCGCTGTTTGTGGTCACAACCCTGATCTGGTTCTGACACCGTGCGTCCAAGTATTCTTGTGACGCGGGCGGTGTTCCCGGAGGTGCTTGAGCATCTGCGTACGGCGTTCGAAGTTGACGCCAACCAGGCGGACCACACCCTGGAGCCGGCGGAATTTACGCGCCGCCTGCAGGGCAAGGATGGCGTCCTGACCACCGGCTCTGAGCGCATTGATGCTGCTTTGCTGGCGGCCTGCCCAGGGTTGCGCATCGTCGCCAACATGGCGGTCGGTTTCAACAACTTTGACGTCGCCGCCATGGATGCCGCAGGGGTACAGGGCACCAACACCCCCGATGTGCTGACCGAGACGACGGCAGACTTCGGCTTCGCATTGCTCATGGCCACTGCGCGGCGCGTCACCGAAGCCGAGCACTACCTGCGCGCCGGCCACTGGCACAAGTGGCGCTACGACCAGTTCGCCGGGGCCGAAGTGCACGGTAGCCGCCTGGGCATCATCGGCATGGGGCGCATCGGCCAGGGCATCGCCCGGCGCGGTGCGCATGGCTTTGGCATGGAGGTGGTCTACCACAACCGCTCGCGCCTGGCGCCGGAACTTGAAGCTGCCTGCAAGGCGCGCTATGTGAGCAAAGAGGAGCTGCTGCGCACGGCCGACCATGTGGTGCTGGTGCTGCCGTACACGCGGCAGTCGCACCACACAGTGGGCGCTGCCGAGCTGGCGCTGATGAAGCCTACGGCCACGCTGGTGAACATCGCCCGCGGCGGCATCGTGGACGACGCTGCGCTGGCCGATGCGCTGCGCGAACGGCGCATCGCCGCTGCCGGGCTCGATGTCTTCGAGGGCGAGCCGCAGGTGCACCCCGGTCTGCTGGCCGCGTCCAACGTCGTGCTCACGCCCCACATCGCAAGCGCCACGGTCGCAACACGGCGCGCCATGGCAATGCTGGCGGCGGACAACCTGATCGCCTTCTTTGACGGGCGTGGGCCGCTCACGCCGGTGAACACCCCAGTACCCAAAAAAATATGAGCAAAAATAGCCTCTAGCGCCCTATCCATAAGCGTTTGCAGCTATCAATACGGAAGTATCAACTTGCGCTTCGACATGATGACCGCGCTGGCGGCAGCCCTGGTGGCGCTCGCCGCCCTGTGCCTGGGCTGGCTCTGGGGCGCTGCGCGTGCGCGCCGCGAGGCAGCGCTGCTACACCAGCAGATAGCGGCGCAAGCGCGCAGCCAGACGCAGCTGGAAGTGCAGGGCGCGGCCAACGCCCACATCGCCACCGCGCAGGAGCGTGTGCGCGGGCTTGAGGCCGAGCGCAGCAGCCTGCTCGCCGAACTGCAGCAATCGCGTGTGCAGGCTGAGAGTTTGCGCAGCGCGCTGGATATCGCGCGCGCCGAGTGCGCCCAACTCGCCGAACGTGCCGGCCGCGTGCCGGCGCTGGAAGCCCAGGCGCAGGAGCAGGGCGCGCACGCCCAGACAGCCCGCGCGCAGCTGGCCGAACTGCAAAGCCAACTGGCGGTGCAGGCGGCCCAGATGGAGGCAGAGCGCCGGGCCGCGACGGAGAAGCTGCAGCTGCTGCAAGAGGCACGCGAATCCCTCAGTCACCAATTCAAGAGCCTGGCCAACGACATCCTGGAAGAAAAAGGCAAGCGCTTTGCCGAGCAAAACCAGCAGAACCTGGGCCAATTGCTGGACCCATTGCGCACGCGGCTGCAGGAATTCCAGGGCAAAGTGGAATTGTTCTACGACACCGAAGGCAAGGAGCGCTCGGCGCTGTCGCAGCAGGTGCACCAGTTGATGGGGCTGAACCAGGTGCTGAGCGACGATGCTAAAAATCTCACACAGGCGCTCAAAGGCTCGACCAAGGCTCAGGGGAACTGGGGTGAGCTGATTCTGGAGCGCGTGCTCGAACTCGCCGGCCTGCGCCCGGGAATCGAGTACGACGTGCAGGAAAATCACCTGCGGGACGACGGCACGCGTGCCCAGCCCGACGTGGTGATCCACCTGCCCGAGAACCGCCATCTGGTGGTGGACGCCAAAGTTTCGCTGATCGCCTACGAAGCCTTTGCCAATGCCGAGGACGACCCGCAGCGCGCCGCCGCCCAGCGCCGCCACATCGAATCGGTGCGCCAGCACATCAAAGGCCTGGCCGAGCGCAACTACCAGCAGTTGCATGGCCTGCAGTCGCTCGACTTCGTACTGATGTTCGTTCCCATAGAGCCGGCCTTCATGCTCGCCGTGACCAGCGACAGCCAGCTCTACAGCGACGCCTGGAACAAGAACGTGCTGCTGGTGAGCCCCTCGACGTTGCTGTTTGTGGTGCGCACGGTGGCCCATTTGTGGCGCCAGGAGGCGCAAAGCCGCAATGCACAGGAAATCGCCAAGCGCGGCGCCGAGCTGTACGACCGCCTGGCCGGCTTTGTCGAAGACCTGGAGCGCGTCGGCAAGAACCTGGCCCAGGCCCAGGACGCTTACACCAAGGCCTTTGCCAAACTCAGCCAGAACCGCGGCAACGTCATCCGCCAGGCCGAGATGCTCAAGGAGCTCGGCATCAAGCCGACCAAGACGCTGGCGCCAACGCTGGTGGGCAAGGCGCGCGACGACGACGGCGACGACGTGGCGGGCACCGTGCAAGACTGACAGCGCGACTGCATTTGCTGAGGCTTTGGTTTGCCGCTTTGCGGCAAGCTGAAGCGGGTTGCCGGTTGCTGCTCCGGCATTGTTTTGTTGACCGTGGCCATGCCTTGAGGAGGGTATTTCAAGTCACAATGGCGACACTCAGGGAGGCGGTCCATGAAAAGAAGAGCTGTCGCTACGGTCGTTGCCGTGATCGTCGGGATTTGTGCGGTTGCCGCTCCCATCGTTTTCACCATCTACCAAGCGCGCCAATGGGGGCTGGAGACGGAAATGAGTCATGCGCTCGTCTTTGCACGGGACGTGCTGCGCCGAAGCGAAGGCACCGCCGATCAGATGAATGCGGGCGTAAAACGCCTGGCCTCTGCCGGTCTGGAGCCGTGCTCCGACGAACAAATTGCGTTGATGCGGCAGATCGTCATGGGTTCCAGCTACATACGCACCATCGGCCGCGTCGTTGGCGATCGACTCATGTGCTCGTCTCTCGGTCGTCATGGGGAGGGGTTGCCGCTTGGCCCCCACGAGGGGCAATCCGCCAGCGGCAACTGGGTGCGTGCCAACGTGTCATTCGATTTCGCGCCGCTTGCGAAGTTTGTCGTGAGCGAACGCGAGGGCTACGCCGTGATCATCGACAAAAGTCTGGTGCTCGATGCCAACACGGGAAGGCCGGATGTCTCCCTTGGCGTGTACTGGCGCGTCACCGGCAAGCTGTTGACGGGCCGCGGCGACATCAAGCAGCAATGGCTGCAAGTTTCGGACGAGCAAGAAGAAACTGCTTTTGTCGACAGCGAGCAGGTCGTGGCGGTGGTGCGTTCCCCACGCTACTATTTCAATTCAGTGGCCGCGATCCCGACGAGTTATCTCAAGCAGGAGGTGCGCGAGATGAGTTGGCGCCTCGTGCCGATCGGATTGCTGGGCGGCTTGGCTCTGGCTGTTGCCATGGTGTACCTGGTGCGACAACAACGTGGCTGGCCAGCCGTCATTCGCGCTGCGCTTAAACGCAATGAGTTTTTCCTTCTCTACCAGCCCGTGGTGGATCTGCGCACCGGCAAGTGGGTGGGTGCAGAGGCGCTAATCCGCTGGCGGCGCCCCGATGGCGATCTGGTGCGCCCGGACCTGTTTATTCCGGTCGCTGAAGAAATGGGGATGATCCGGCACATCACGCGCCGGGTGACGGAGTTGGTGGAGCGTGACGCCAAAGGGCTGTTTCGGCGCTTTCCAGATTTTCATCTGGCACTCAATCTGTCGCCGCGGGATCTGAACGCGTTGGATTCGGTGGACCTCTTGAAGGACATGGCCAGCCGTACCGACGCGGAGCGGGGCAACCTTGTCGTGGAAGTCACTGAGCATGGCTTCATGCAACCCGATGCCGCCCGAGAAGTGGTGCAGCGCTTGCGCGCTGAGGGTATCCGGGTCGCGATTGACGACTTCGGCACGGGGTACTCCAGTCTCGCCTACCTGGAAACCTTCGAGCTTGATTTCCTCAAAATCGACAAAGCCTTCGTGGACACCATAGGCGTCGAATCTGCCACCAGCCACGTGGTGTCGCACATTATTGAAATGGCCAAGGCGTTGAAGCTGCAGATGATTGCCGAGGGTGTTGAAACGGAGCAACAAGCTGCATACCTGAAAGCGCATGGTGTGCAGTACGCGCAAGGCTGGTTCTACGCCAAAGCAATGCCGATGAAAGACCTCGTTTCGCGACTGGTCGCCGCAAGCGCTTAGTGCGCCTGCAAATTGACCAGGGAGAGCACCAAGAGCGAGTGCACAGGCTTGGCTCCCAAGCAGGCGCGTCACACATGACGCTTCGCTGGCGCGCTTGTCGGCAAGCCGGGCGCCTGGGTGTCGGCCTGTTCGTGCAGCGCATCGAGCGCATGGCAATGGGCGTCTTCACCGTCGCAGCGGCTGCGCAACTCGCGCAATTCCTGTTCCAGCGCCTGCAGCTCTTTCTTGCGCGTGCGCACGTGGGCGATGTGCTCGTCCAGCGTGTGGCAGGCCACATGCGGGTCGGCGGGCGGGCCGTTGTCCAAATCGAGCAGGGTGCGCACCTCGCCAAGCGACATGTCCATGGCGCGGCACAGGCGGATAAAGCGCAGGCGGTGCACGTCTGCTTCACTGAACAGGCGGTAGCTGTTGTCTTCCCTGCTGCTGGGGTTGAGCAGGCGCTCTTTCTCGTAGTAGCGCATATTGGCCGCCGAGACGCCCGAGCGCCGCGCTGCTTCGCCGATGCGCCAGCGCGGGGCGTCTGCGGGCTGATCTGCAAATTTATCGGGCACGGCTTGACCTTCAAGTGACTTCATGGATTCCAATCATGTCATGAAAGAAGAAACCTTCCCCAAGTCGGCGCCATTTTCCGCTCTGCAGCGCGAGGCGGGCTGTGACGTGCACGCGAACGCAGCGCCGCATCGCCATGGCGACCCGGCTGAACCGCCCACATCGGCGGCATCCGGGCCGCGCATCAATCTCTCGTGCTGCCCTGGTGAAGACCAGGCCAGCGCGGGCGCAACCAAGGGTGCTTCGCCTCAGCATGCCGAGGGCGATGGCCACGACCACAGCAGCTTGCCGGGCTGGGGCCGCCTGGCGGCGGCGCTTGTTGCTGCGACGGGGGCCGAACTGATGCACCTCCTGGGCCCCGACACGGCGCTGTGGCAAGTCGGCGGCATGGCTGTTGCGGCCGCGGCGATTGCGCTCGCCGGACTCGGCGTGTACCAAAGCGGCATCCGCTCCCTGACGCGCGGCCAGTTGGGCATCAGCGCGCTGATGGCGGTGGCAGTGACCGGCGCATTTGCCATCGGCCAGTGGCAGGAGGCGGCGATGGTGATGGCGTTGTACGCCTTGGCCGAGCGCATTGAAGAGGGTGCGGTGGGCCGGGCGCGCCATGCCATCGGCGCCTTGCTGGCGCTCACCCCGGACCGCGCCGAGATGCTGGGAGACGATGGCCAGTGGCGCAGCGTGGCAGCAGCGCAGGTGCCCGTTGGCAGTACCTTGCGCGTGCGCCCCGGTGGACGCGTGCCGCTCGATGGCACGGTCACGCGCGGCAGCAGCGCGGTGAATGAGGCCAGCGTCACCGGGGAGAGCCTGGCGGTGGACAAAGCGCCAGGCGACGCTCTCTACGCCGGCACGCTGAACGCCCAAGCCGAGCTGGAGCTGGTGGTCACGTCGGCGGCCGGCGACACCACGCTCGACCGCATCATTCGCGCCGTCGAGCAGGCACAGGCGAGCCGCGCGCCCACGCAGCAGCTGGTCGACCGTTTTGCCGCCGTCTATACGCCGGCAGTGTTTGTCATTGCGGTTGTGGTGGCCGTCGGCGCACCGCTGCTGCTCGGCTGGGCCTGGCTCGATGCGCTGTACCGCGCGCTGGTGCTGTTGGTGATTGCCTGCCCCTGCGCGCTGGTGCTGTCCACGCCGGTTACGGTCGTCAGCGGGCTGGCCGCGGCAGCGCGGCGCGGCATTTTGATCAAGGGGGGTACCTGGCTGGAGCAGGCGCGCGGCATTCGCGCCGTCGCGTTCGACAAGACCGGCACGGTCACGGCGGGCCTGCCGGTGCTGGTAGGCCACGAGAGCTTTCACAGCGACGCAGCGCAGGATGTGGCACTGGCGCTGGCAAGCCGCTCCGACCATCCGGTCTCGCACGCCATTGCCCGGGGCCTGGCGGCGCACGGCGGCGAGCGGCCCGAGGTGGAGGACTTCAGCGCGCTGGCAGGGCGCGGCGTTCAAGGCCGTATCGACGGGGTCACCTGGTCATTGGGCAACCGGCGCTGGATGCAGGAGCGTGGCCTGTGGACCGAGGGTGTGGAAGTCGCGGCTGCGGCCCACGAGGCGCAAGGCCGCAGCGTCACGCTGCTCGCTGATGGCACCGGCGTGCGTGCCCTGTTTGCGGTGGCCGACACCGTGCGGCCTCAGGCGGCGCTGGCTGTGGCCGAGCTTCGTGCGCTGGGCATCGTCACCGTGATGCTCACGGGCGACCACGTGGCTGCCGCGCAAGCCGCAGCCCGCGAGGCAGGTATCGAAGAAGTCCACGCTGGCCTGCTGCCCGAAGACAAGCTCGCCGCCGTCGCCGCGCTGCAGCGCATGCATGGCCTGGCTGCCATGGCGGGCGACGGCATCAACGACGCGCCCGCCCTGGCGCAGGCCGACATTGGCTTTGCCATGGGCGCCGCCGGCACCGACGTGGCGATGGAGACAGCCGACGTCGTCATCATGAACGACGACCTGCGCCGCGTCGCCGAGACGGTGCGGCTCTCGCGCCGCACGCACCAGGTGCTGGTGCAAAACATCACGCTGGCGCTCGGTATCAAGCTGGTGTTCCTGGCGCTCGCGCTGGCAGGACAGGCAACGATGTGGATGGCGGTATTCGCCGACATGGGCGCGAGCCTGCTGGTGGTGGCCAATGGGCTGCGCATGCTGCGCGCCGAGCGTGTGCCGCACACCGAGCAGATGGCGGACTAAAAATACGACAAAATAAGGCTCTAGCGCTTATCTGTATTGCCTAAGCAGCTATCAAAAACATTGCGAAGATGGTGGCGCTGGAAGCCGCAGTGCCTAGCCTGCCTCGGCCTTGCTCTTGAGCATGGCGTAGATCTCGTCTTTGAGTTGCAGCTTTTGCTTTTTGAGCGCTTCAATTTGCAGGTCGGCCGAGGGACCACTGGCCGCTACAAGCTGGGTGATTTTCTCGTCCAGCTGGTTGTGTTTGTCAAACAGACGCGTGAATTGGTGGTCTGTGGTCTTGAGTCGGGTGATCAGGTCGCGGTATTCAGGGAACATCGTTTCTCTTTCCTTCGACGGGTTGCGCAGACAGTGCCGTACCCAGGACCACTATAAGCCTCGCCATGGCTTAGAGCTCTCGGCGCTTCAGTCGTCCATCGACGCGCTCCAGCGACTGCCCCAGTCGCGGGTGCGGTCCAGGTCGCGGCGATCGCGCTTGGTCGGGCGGCCATCGCCCAACGCGGAGGCAGGCTCGGGCGCGAGGCGTTGGCGCTCTGCTGCCGCAGCGCGCGCGGCAAGGCTTTCTGCAGTCTCGTCGTACAGCAGCTGCGCCATCGGTGCTGGACCGCGCGTCCCGCTCACGGCACGCACGACGACTGTGCGCGGCGCGTGGCCCTGCCGCAGTTCCACCGTGTCGCCGGCGCGCACTTCGCGCGAAGCCTTGGCAATGGCGCCGTTGACGCGCACGCGTCCCTTGGATATTTCTTCCGCAGCCAGACTGCGCGTCTTGAAAAAGCGCGCACACCAGAGCCATTTGTCGATACGCAGGGTCAGGAGAGCTTCCATTCGCTGCATTTTGCTTGCTTCTTTGCTGCGTGCCTGGGCGGCGCCCCCGGTTTGCGGCGGAGTGCGAGGCAACCAACAGCCATGCGCCAAGACGCCGCTGGCAGGTGACGCATGGCGCAGCGCATTCGAAGCGGCCCCATGCCCGGGAGGCGCAAGCCGCAACCTAGGCGTTACCATCTGTTTATGGACGTGCTCGCCCCCAACACCCCCGCGCTGCCGCTCGATGCCGAAGGCATTCTGGAGCTGGCTGCGCGCTCGATGTTTCATTTGTTCTCAAGCGTCAGTCAGGGCATGTTCCTCGTGGACCTGAGCGGACGTATCGTTTGGGTGAACGAGGGCTATCAGCGGTTTTTCCCAGAGCTTGGGATCAGTTCGGCCGACGACTTTGTCGGCAAGCTGGTGGAAGAAGTGATCCCCAACACACAGATGCGCCGGGTGCTGGAGACGGGCGAGGCGGCGTTGATTGACCTGTTGACCAACAGCGCCGGCACCTTTGTCGTGAGCCGCATCCCGCTGCGCGATGACGCTGGCGGGGTGATTGGCGCCATTGGCATCGTCCTGTTTGACCACCCGGAAACGACGCTGCAGCCGCTCATCAGCAAATTCGCCCTGTTGCAGCGCGACCTTGACGATGCGCGGCGCGAGCTTGCGGTGCAGCGTGGCCGGCAATTGCACGTCGGGGCAGGCGACGGGTCGCGGCGCACCAAATACACGTTTGCAAGCTTCGTCGGCTCCAGCCCCGCAGCTGCGGAGGTGAAGCGCCAGGCGAGGCGCGCCGCACAGTCCATGAGCCCGGTGCTGCTGCTCGGCGAGACCGGAACGGGCAAGGAGCTGCTCGCGCACGCCATCCACGCAGCCTCTGCGCGCTCGGACGGGCCGTTTGTCAGCGTCAACATCGCGGCCATTCCGGATACCTTGCTCGAGGCCGAGTTCTTTGGGGTGGCGCCTGGCGCATACACCGGTGCAGACCGCCGCGGTCGTGAGGGCAAGTTCAAGCTGGCCGATGGCGGCACGCTGTTTCTCGATGAGATCGGTGACATGCCGCAGAACCTGCAGGCGAAGCTGCTCAGGGCGTTGCAGGAGGGCGAGATCGAGCCGCTTGGCTCGAACCAGCTGGTGCCTTTTGATGTGCGCGTCGTTGCGGCCACCTCGCGTGACCTCAGTACCTTGGTGCGTGAAGGGCGCTTTCGCGAAGACCTTTTTTACCGATTGCATGTGCTGCCGCTGCGCGTGCCTCCGCTGCGCGAGCGTCGTGGGGATATCCCGGCGTTGGTGGAACTCTTGGGCGAAGACATGGCGCTGCGCAGCGGCGTCGGCCCGCCCGAGATTCGACCCGACGCCTTGGCCCTGCTGATGGGTCAGCCTTGGCGCGGCAACATTCGTGAACTGCGCAACGTGCTGGAGCAGGCGGCCATGCGCAGTGATTCGCATTCGGTGGACGCAGGCAGCTTGCGCAGCATATTGCGGGAAGCGGGGCTGGAGCCGGCTGCACCGGTGGATGAAGCGTCGACCATTGGCGCAGGCTCCAACGGACCGGATGATTTGCTCAGGCCCTTGGCAGTTCAGGTGGCTGAACTGGAACGGCGCGCCATCGCTGCGGCAATGGAAACCAGCGGGGGCAACAAGATGGCCACAGCGAGATTGCTCGGCATATCGCGGGCAACCTTGTACCAAAGGCTGGAAAACCCTGAATAAAAATCGTACAAACGCTCAGTTTTCAGGCGATCGTTGTGTAGTATTTTTGTGCACTCCCGTGTTGGAAATTGTTGTGACCGAACGTGGCATTGCTGGCACGCTTATTGCTACAATTTGAAACACACTAAAGGAGATGTCATGCAACGTCGTTCCCTGATTGCGCTCGCGGTTATCGCCAGTACGGTTTCTCTTTCGGCTCTGGCTGCAGGCGAGATTCGCATCGCTCACATCTACAGCAAAACCGGGCCTCTTGAGGCCTATGGGAAGCAAACCCAGACCGGTCTGGAGATGGGCCTCGAGTACGCCACCGGCGGCACCATGATGGTGGCCGGCAAGAAGATCG
>JAUCDU010000020.1:0-15150 GCA_034674825.1 Giesbergeria sp. | reverse complement strand
CGCAAATCGTCGCCGACGAGCTCGGCGTGCCGATGGCGCGCGTGCTGGTCACCGCCGCCGACACCAGCAAGGTGCCGAACGCCAGTGCCACGGCGGCGTCGAGCGGCACCGACCTCAATGGCCGCGCGGCGCAGTTCGCCGCGCGCAATGTGCGCGACAACCTGGCCTCGTTCGTCTGTGGCCTCGACGGTTGCGGCGCCGGCGCGATACGGTTCGAGGGCGGCGAGGTGGTCTCACCCAAGCACCGCCGCAGCTTCGACGCGGTGGTGAAGGATGCCTACGCCAACCGCATCCAGCTGTGGAGCGACGGCTTTTACCGAACGCCGAAAATTCACTACGACAAGACCACGCTCACCGGGCGCCCGTTCTTCTACTTCGCCTACGGCGCCGCCTGCACCGAGGTCGTCATCGACACGCTGACCGGCGAGAGCCGGGTGCTGAAAATCGACATCCTGCACGATGTGGGGCACAGCCTGAACCCGGCCATCGACATCGGGCAGATCGAGGGCGGCTTCATCCAGGGCATGGGCTGGCTCACCACCGAGGAGCTGGTGTGGAAAGACGACGGCGTGCTCGCCACCCACGCACCGAGCACCTACAAGATTCCGGCCACCGGCGATGTGCCGGAGCACTTTCGCATCGCGCTCTGGCCCGAAGCCAACCGCGAAGACAACGTGGGCGGCAGCAAGGCGGTGGGCGAGCCGCCTTTCATGCTGGCCATCAGCGTGTACGAGGCGCTGCGCAATGCCATCGCAGCGGGGCGACCGGCCGCTACGACAAGCACGCAGCCCGTGCAGCTGACCGCGCCTGCCACGGCAGAAAACGTGTTGCGGGCTCTCGGTCGCGTCTAAAGCCCGGCTCTTCCGCTGACTATGCGGCCACGACAGGCTGCGCCATACTGCGCGGCATGAAGACGCAGTTGCGCCCGGCTCGCTTGGCCTCGTAGCAGGCCATGTCGGCGGCGCGCAGCACCGCAGCCACATCGCGAAGCTCGCTGGTGAGCGGCACCACGCCAATGCTGGCGGTCAAGTTGAAGCTGCGTCCTTCGTACACCGGCTCCCAGGCACACACCGCTGCGCGCAGTTGCTCGGCCACAGCCAGGCCATGGGCGGCCGAGCACGCCGGCATCACGACGACGAACTCATCGCCGCCGAGCCGCGCAACCCAGCCGGCCTGACGCACCTGCGCCTCCAGCAGGCGCGCGACGTGCGCGAGCACATCGTCACCCGCCTGATGGCCTGCAATGTCGTTGACCAGGGTGAAGTGGTCAAGGTCGAGGTACATGACGACGCCAGACAAGGTCTCTGGCTCTGAGGTCTGCGCCGCTGCGCGGCCCAACAACACACCACGCAGCCGGTCTTCAAAGGCGCGCCGGTCGGGCAAACCGGTCAGGGGATCGTGCAAACGCTCACGCCCGCGCTGTCGGCGCGCCTCGTGCACGGCCGTCAGTTCCTCAAAAATCCAGACCGTTCCCGCCAGAATCCCGGGCGCCACTGCAGCGCGGCCTTGCACCCGCACCCATACGGGGCTGCCATCTTTGCGGCCAAAGCACACATCGCCATCGAAGGCCCCATGGGCCGCGAACGCGGCTTTGGTGCGAGTTTTCGACTGCTCGTATGCTTCCGCCGATGCGTAAAGCTTGCGCACCGGTTGACCTTGAAGCTCGTCGGCCGTGTAGCCCAACATCTGCGCGGCCTGCCGTCCGAGCATGCTCAGCCGGGCGGCCCGGGTGATGACGATGCCCACCGGCGCGTGGTCCAGAATGGCCTGCAACCGTCCGGCCAGAGCACGGTCGCGCAATTGCTGGCCATTGCGCTCCTGTACAAAAAGCTCCAGCGCCTCGGCCAGCGCCGATACTTCGTCGCCGCGCCCATCGGCGGTGCTGACGGAATCCTCAAAGTCTGCCGGCTGCAGCAGCCGGGCCGCGCGATCCCGCAAGCGCGCAAGCGGTTGCATCTGCCACAGGCCCAGCGCTGCCGCTGCCAAAGCGGTGAGCCCCACCACCATGGCTGCCAACCACCATGCACGTCGTTGCGAGCCCTCAAGTGGTGTGAGCAAAGCATGCGCATCGCTGATTCTGGCCACGGTCCATTGCGGCAGCGGCATGCTCGCCAAGCTCACCACGTGGTCTGCAACCGTCTGGGTGAGGTTGCGCTCGCCAGCCGTGCCCTGCGCCGCAAACCACTGCTTGCTGATGGCTTCCAGACCAGGTTCGTCCTGTGTCTTTCCAAGAACACGCGCAGGATCGGGATGGGACAGGATGGTGCCATCGCTGGAAAAAACCACCAGGCGCGAGTCGGTGCGCCCTGGCGGTGCAATCGACGCCGGTAGCAGGCCTTGCGATTGCAGGCGCAGCGCCCCCGCGACCACGCCTATGACCTTGCCCTCCTGGCCCCGCAGCGGCTGGGTGAAGAGTACGCGCGCATCGCCAGGCCGGCTACCGACCACTTCCGAAACAATTGGCTTGCCGTCTACCAGCGTGCGGCGCAAGGCATCGCGCTCCTCCGGGTCAAGCGCGGCAGCCTCGCCATGCACGCCATACTGCAAATTTACGCGCAATGAGCCGTCCGCGCGCGCCACCTGCATGGCATCAAAGAATTGCACCGCCGGCAGGCCCTGCTGCAGCAACCATTCGAGCGACGATGGCGCCTCCAGCATCTCGGGCGTGATCCCCGCTGCGACGGTGCGCAGCACCTTCTGACTTTGCTCAATCTTGCTGGCCAGCACGCGCGCCAGCGTCTGGACCTCGTCGCCCTGCTGGCGCACGACCCGCTGCATGGCCTCGTCGGCGGCAGCGCGCGTGACGATCCAGCCAGCGGCCACGCCGCCCAGCACCACAGCCGCGACGATAAGCAATACCAGGCGCGCGCTCAGCAGTCCTGGCAGCGCAAAGCGTCTGGCGTCGGCGGCCGCAGTCATGGCGCAGCCCGACCGGACACTGCGGCCGGGGACATAAAAAACTTCGTAGACATGGCTACGACAAATATACGCAGTGCGCAGCGCTCCCAGGCTTGGGTGGAACCCGCAAGCCTGCGCATGAAAACCCTGAGTGCTGTGACGTCTTGAAACAACTTGAACGACTGCGGCACGCGTGGCGTGCGCAGGGGCGGTCTGCCTTTGAGGCTCAGCTTCCTGCGACCGCTTGCAGGGCGCGTGGCTGCAAAAGTTTCAAGACGTTGCCCGTGCCATGGATCAGGCCGTCCTCGCGCAAACTGCGCAGCACGCGGGAAAAGGTTTCCGGCGCGATGCCCAATTGCGCGGCGATCATGCGCTTGCGTTGGTGCAGCGTCACGCTCATGGCACCGCTCGCGTCGTTCTGGGCGTGGTGCAGCAGCCACTGGGCGCAGCGTGCTTCGGCGTCTTGTGCGAGCCGGCTGACCGCCAGTTCGGTTTGCTGCCGGTAACCCGTCGCCAGGTCGTGCATCAGCAACTGAGCGGTGCGTGGCAAGGCATCGAGCGCGATCTGAAATTGCTGCAAGGGCTGCCGACGCAGTTGCACGCGCGTCTCGGCGACCATATCCACCGCGCACGGCTGGCCCAACATGGCCGATGCAGCGTCCAGCCAACACGGGCCTTCGAGCACGCCGAGTTGCTGGCGAATCTGCTCTCCCGAGCGAATGCACAACAACACCCGCCCCTGCAACAAATGCAGCACATCTTGCGGCCGTTCATGGCGCTGCCGCAGCACCTCGCCAGGCGCCGCAGTTTCCACTTCGGCGAACGGTTGGGAAGAAGGGTTGGACAACATCCGGGCCACTGTGCAAGGTGGACCGGGCGCCGATATTGAGCAATGTCAAAGAGAAGGCCACACAACGGTTCACGAGCGGCGCCATTTGTCCTGCGTCAAGCTCCGCTGCGCGCTGCAAAGCAGCACGAAGGCTGCTTTGCAGCGAAGCGCGTTAGCCGCCCGAAGTCAGGTCGGCGTCGCGCCAACCGCCTCCCAGGGCCTTGTACAGCGCGACTTCGTTCTGTTGGCGCGCCAGACGGGTTTGCGCCACTGCCTGCTGTGTGGCAAACAGCGCACGTTGTGCGTCGAGCACGTCCAGGTAGCTGGCAATGCCGTTGCGGTAGCGCAGGTCGGCCAGCCGGAAACGTTCTGCTTCAGCGTCGGCCTGCTCTTGCGTGGCACGCAACTGCTCGGTGAGCGCATCGCGGCTCGCCAATGCATCGGCAGCCTCGCGGAACGCCACCTGAATCGCCTTTTCGTATTGCGCCACCGCCACTGCGCGCCCGGCGACTGCCGAATCGAGATTCGACTGATTGCGACCCCCATCGAAAATCGGCAGCAGCGCCTGCGGCGCCAGGGTCCAGCCCCAGGAGCCTCCCTTGAACAGGCCGGAGAGCGCGCTGCTGGCGGTGCCCGCACTGGCCGTCAGAGCGATGCGCGGGAAGAACGCCGCGCGCGCCGCGCCAATGTTGGCATTGGCAGACAGCAGCAATTGTTCCGCCTGTCGCACATCGGGCCGCCGCGCCAGCACTTCGGACGGCACGCCGGCCGGTACTGGCGCAAAGGGAGTCGTGGTGTCAGGCGCTTTGGCAAGCTGCTGCGCATCGCGCATTTCGCCCGCGCCGGGCAACAGCGACGCCGGCACAGGCGCGCCTGTCAGCAGCGTCAGCACATTCAGATCGAGCGCACGCAGACGCTCCTGCTGTGCCAGCGTGGCCCGTGCAGCGGCTGAAAGCGACTGCGCCTGGCGCAGATCGAGCGCTGAACTCACGCCCTGGTCAAACCGCAACTGGGTCAGGCGCTGCGAATCGTCCCGCGTGGCAAGCGTTTGCCGTGTCAATGCCAGCAAGGCGTTGTTGGTCTGCAAACTCAGCCAGGCATTGGCCACTGCAGCAACGATGCTGGTCTGGGCTGCGTTGCGCGCATCCTGTGTGGCAAGGAACTGCGCCAGGGCAGCCTCCTGCAGGCTTGCGACACGGCCAAAGAAATCGATCTCCCACGACGCCAGCGCAAAGCCAACGCTGTAGCTGCTGGTCATCCCGCCGCTGCCATCGATCGCCGGCTGGCGTGTCGCAGCGGCCGCGAGGTTGACCGTGGGCGTGCGGTCGGCCCGCCGTATCTGGTACTGGGCCCGCGCCTGCTCGATCGACAGCGCGGCAATCCGCAGGTCACGGTTGTGCTCGAGCGCGAGCGCAATCACCTTGCGCAGGCGTTCATCCTGCACGAACTCCTGCCACGGAATATCGGCCGCCGCGACGCCAGCATCGGCAGCCGGCACCTGCACGCCTGGCCACTGCGCGGCAACGGGCGCCGGCGGTCGCTCATATTTCGGAATCATGGAGCAGCCTGAGAGCACGAAGGCTGCAGCGACTGCGCACAGCGGGGGAAGAGCAACTTTACGCATGAGGGCCTCCTTGGCCTGCAGCAGCCTCAGCAGCCTGGGCTGCGCGTTCGTCGTACAGCCGCTGCTGGCGCGCACTGCCCTTGAACAGGCCGCGCACCAAGACAAAGAAAACGGGCACAAAGAACACCGCCAGCGTGGTGCCGGTGATCATGCCGCCGATCACCGCCGTGCCGATGGCGCGCTGGCTGGCCGAGCTTGCGCCGGTTGCAAGCACCAGCGGCAGCACGCCCAGCATGAAGGCCATCGAGGTCATGACAATGGGGCGAAACCGCAAGTGCGCCGCCGCCAGCGCCGACTCGACCACGCTCTTGCCCTGGGCCTGCAAGTCTTTGGCGAACTCGATGATCAGGATGGCGTTCTTTGCCGATAGCCCGATGATGGTGATCAAACCCACCTGGAAGTACACATCGTTGGCGTAGCCGCGCAGCAGCGTCGCCAGCAATACCCCGAGCACGCCCAGCGGCACCACCAGAATGACGGCGAGCGGAATCGACCAGCTTTCGTACAAGGCGGCGAGGCACAGGAACACCGCCAAAATTGCAAAGGCGTACACCACGACGGCCTGGGACCCCGCGAGTTTTTCCTCGCGCGACTGACCGGTCCACTCATAGCCAAAGCCTTGTGGCAACTGGGCCGCCAGGCGCTCCATTTCTTCCATGGCAGCGCCCGTGCTGTAGCCCGGCGCGGCACCGCCGCTGATACGCGCCGCCGGGTAACCGTTGTAGCGCACCGTCTGCATGGCGCCGGTAATCCAGTGCGTGGTGGCAAACGCCGAGAGCGGCACGGCCTTGCCCTGCTTGTTGATGGCGTTGAGCTCCAGCAAATCGGAGGGCTGCATGCGCGCCGGCGCGTCGGCCTGCACCACCACACGCTGCAAACGGCCCTGGCTCGGGAAGTCGTTCACGTAACGCGACCCCAGCGCCGTGGAAAGCACGCTGTTGATGGACGCAAAATCCACGCCCAGGGCGTTGGCCTTGTCGCGATCGATATCGATCTGCAACTGCGGCGCATCTTCCAGGCCGTCCGGGCGCACCTGCGTCAGCAGCTTGCTCTGGCTGGCCAGGCCCAGCAACTGGTTGCGTGCCGCCAGCAACGCCGCGGGCCCTGCGCCGCCACGGTCCTGCAAGCGGAAAGTAAAGCCGCTGGCCGAGCCCAGTTCGGGAATCGGCGGCGGGCTGAGCGGGAAGATGAACGCGTCACGCACCCCGGACAACGCGCCGAAGGCGCGCCCTGCCAGAGAGGTTGCATCCTGGCCCTTGCCCTTGCGTTCGTCCCAGTCCTTGAGCGTCACAAAGGCAAGTGCCGCGTTTTGCCCCTGACCGGAGAAGCTGAAGCCCATGACGCCGACCATGCTTTGCACTTCGGGCTGCTTGAGCATGAAATCTTCGACCTGTGCCATGACCGCGCTGGTGCGCTCCAAGGTGGCGCCTGGCGGCAACTGCACGTTGACCAGCAGCGTGCCCTGGTCTTCCGCCGGCAAGAAGGATGTTGGGAGGCGTGTGTACACCACCGCGACAGCGGCAATGATCGCCACGTAAATCACCAGGTAGCGCGCCGCACGTCGCAGCATGCGGGCGACCAGCCCCTCGTACCCTTTGGCGGTGCGGGTAAAACGCCGGTTGAACCAGCCAAAGAAGCCACGCTTTTCGTGGTGGTGCCCGGCCGCCACCGGTTTGAGCAAAGTCGCACACATCGCCGGCGTCAAGGAAAGCGCGAGGAATGCCGAGAAGGCAATGGACGACACCATCACGGCAGAAAACTGCCGGTAGATATTGCCCACCGAGCCGGGGAAGAAGGCCAGGGGCACGAACACCGAAATCAGCACCACGGTCACGCCAATGATGGCGCCTGAAATCTGGCCCATGGCCTTTCGCGTGGCTTCGAGCGGCGGCAGACCCTCCTCGCTCATGATGCGCTCGACGTTCTCCACCACCACGATGGCATCGTCCACCACGATGCCGATCACCAGCACCATGCCGAACATCGTCAACACGTTGATGGAGAAACCGAGCGTCAGCAGCGTGCCGAAAGTGCCCAGCAGCGCGATTGGCACGACCAGCGTGGGAATGATGGTGTAGCGAATGTTCTGCAGAAACAGGAACATCACCAAAAACACCAGCACCACGGCTTCGATCAGGGTGGTGGCGACCTGTTTGATCGAGAGACTGACAAAGCGGGAGCTGTCGTAAGGAATCGAGTAGCTCACGCCCTTGGGGAAAAAGCGTTGCAAGTCGTCCATCTTGGCGCGCACGGCCTCGGCGGCAGCCAGTGCGTTGCCGCTGGGGGTGAGCTGCACGCCCACGCCGACCGCAGCTTTGCCGTTCAGGCGTGCCGCCGTGTCGTAGGCCTGGCCCCCCAGCTCGATGCGCGCCACGTCTTTCAAGTAGACCGCAGAGCCATCGGTATTGGCCCGCAGCACCACGTTGCCAAACTGCTCCACGTTGGACAACTGGCCATTGACCACCACGGTGGCCGCAATGCTCTGGCCCGCCACATTGGGCAGATTGCCAATGGCGCCTGACGCCACCTGCGCGTTCTGCGACTGGATGGCGTTGACCACGTCGTTGCCAGAGAGCCCGAAGCCCGCCAATTTGGCGGGATCGATCCAGATGCGCATGGCCATCTCGGAGCCAAACAGCTGGGCCTGGCCAATGCCCGGCAGACGCTGCAGTTCCGGCAATACGTTGCGCGCCACATAGTCGCCCAGGGCGATGGTGTCAAAGCTCGGATCGCTCGAGGAGAGCATCGCAAACAGCAAGAAATTGGAATTCGCCTTGTCGACACGCACCCCTTGCTGCGTAACAGCCTGCGGCAGGCGTGGCGTGGCACGGGAGAGCCGGTTTTGCACGTCCACCTGCGCCAACTCGGCGTTGGTGCCTGGCGCGAAGCTCAGCGTGATGTTGCCGGTGCCGTTGGCCTGCGCCACCGACTCCATATAGATAAGACCGGGCGAGCCGTTCATCTCGCGCTCGATGACACTTAAAACGCTGTCTTCCAGGGTCTTGGCCGAGGCGCCGGGGTAACCCGCCGCGATCACGATGGCGGGGGGTGCCACCGGTGGGTACTGCGCGATCGGCAACTGCGTCACCGCGACGCTGCCGAACACGATGATGAACAGCGCGATCACCCAGGCGAAAATCGGCCGGTCGATAAAAAATTTGGCCATGCGTCGCGCTCCTTATTTCGCCGCTTCGGGGGCGGCTGGCGCGGACGCCTTGGTCGCTGCACTGGCGTCAGCGGCTGCCTTCTGCTCGCTTGGTGACTTCCAGGGCACCGCTTTGACCGGCGTTCCGGGCGGCATCATCTGCAGCTTCTGGAATCCGTCGACCATCACCTGCTCGCCGGCCTTCAGGCCATCGAGCACCACCCATTTCGAGTTGCGCTCGCCACCCACCGTGATCTTGCGCGGCGCGACCTTGCCTTCTGCATCCACCACCATCACAGTATCGCCCTGCGCGGTGCGCGTGACGGCCTGCTGCGGCAATGTGATGGCATTGCCGATCTGCGCCTGCTCAAGCTGCACGCGCACATACAGGCCGGGAAGCAGTTCGCCGCGCGGGTTGGGCACTTCGGCGCGCAGCGTAATCTGGCCCGAAGTCGGATCGACCGCGAGGTCGGTAAACAGCAGGCGTCCGGGCTGTGCGTATTCGGAGCCGTCCTCGAGCAGCACGCGCACACTGGCGGCCTCGCCCTGCGCCTTCTTGAACTGGCCGCTTTCCATGGCGCGGCGCAATTTGAGTACTTCGCCAGCGGACTGCGTGAAGTTGACGTACATCGGATCGATTTGCTGGATCACCGCCAGCGGCGTCGCCTCGCCTTGCCCGACCAGCGCGCCTTCGGTCACCAAGGCGCGCCCAATGCGCCCTGAAATCGGCGCCGTGACGTTGGCGTAATCCAGATTGATGCGGCTGGTACGCACCGCCGCCTTGCCCACGGCCACCTCTGCCTCGGCCTGCTTCTGGGCCGACACTGCATTGGCGTACTCCAGCTGGCTGACCGCATTGGCATCCAGCAACGGCTTGTAGCGGGCAGCAAGTGAAGCCGCCTGATTCAGGCTGGCCTGCGCACGGGCCAACGACGCCTCGGCACTTTGCAGTGCTGCTGCGTACGGGGCGGCATCGATCTTGAACAAAGGCTGACCGGCCTTGACGTCGCTGCCTTCGCGAAACAAGCGTTTTTGCACAATCCCGGCAGCGCGCGCACGCACCTGCGCCACACGCGACGCTTCGAGGCGACCGGGCAATTCTGTCGTCAGCCCGACATCGCCGGGTTGCACCGTGACCACCCCCACTTCGGGCGCCGGCCGGGCGCCCCCAGCCGGGCCGGCAGCGGCTGGCGCCTCGGATTTTCCGCAGGCAGTCAGCACCAACAACACCCCCAGGCTGCCTACAAGGAGACCACGCCCCAAGCTGGGAACGGCTGAACGGACGGCGCGGGCCTTCGTGTCGAGGGCGTGGGAGGGCATGGAATTCCTTTGTATGGCGCGACTGCAGCAATCGCAGAAGCGCGCCAGTTTAGTGGGAGACATAAGATTTCGCTGGTGCCCCGCAGGAGGTGCAAGCAGCGTACAGCACACGAGTATACATACATACTAGAATGTATGTTCAAACCAAGCCGCTTCGCTCGGCAGTTCTCACCTCAAGGAACTCTTCATGGCACGACGCACCAAGGCCGACGCCCAAGCCACCCGGGCCAGCTTGCTCGACGCAGCCGAGCGCCTGTTCCAGGCGCGCGGTGTGGCGCGCACTTCGCTTGGCGACATCGCCGCTGAGGCCGGTGCCACGCGCGGCGCCATCTACTGGCATTTCAAAGACAAGGGCGATCTGTTCAACGCCATGATGGAGCGCGTCACCTTGCCGCTCGAGCAGTCGGTCACCCAGGGTGAGCTCGACAGCGCGGCCGATCCGGTGGCGGTCATCCGGGACGGCATCCTCAAGGCGCTCGCCAAGATCGAGGGGGACGAGCAGGTCTGGCGGGTCCTGCAGATAGCCACGCACCGGGTGGAAGTAACGCCGGACTTGAGCGCGGAGCAGCAACGCCGGCTGGCGATGCACGCGCAGTCGCTCGCGCGCATCCGCTCCGGGCTGGCGCGCGCCTATGCACTGCGCGCTGCGGCGCCGCCCGTTCCCTTGACCGCCGCCGCGCTCGGGCTGCAAGTGCTGGTGGAAGGCCTGCTGAACCAGTGGCTGCTGAGCCCCGGCACGTTTGCGCTGGTGACCACTGCGCGCAGCACCCTGACCGTGTATCTGCGCGGGTTGCAGCTGATACCGCTGAGCACGCCGGACGAAACCCGCTGAACCAGCACTTTAGGGAACGTGCGCGCCGGCCTCGTACCAGCGGCCAATCTGCGCACGCTCTTCGTCGGTGATCTGCGTGGCGTTGTTCATGGGCATCAGTTTTTGCACCACCACCTGTTGGTAGATCGCCTGCGCGTGCTGCTTGACCAGCGCCGGCGAATCCACGCGCATGTTCTTCATCTGCACCTGAGGCCCGTGGCACAGGTAGCAGCGCTGCTCGAATATTTTCTGCACTTTTTCATAGCCAAATTGGCCTCCAGCGCTTGTCTGGTTTGCGTTAGCAGCTCCTGAAACAGGAGTAACCACTGCTGCCGGCGCTGGCCGCAGCCAGACGATGACGCCCACCAGCACGGCCACGCCCAGCAGCGCATACGGCAGCGGGTTGCCACTGCGCCCGAGCTTGTAGCCATGGCGCATGACAAAAAACTGCCGGATGGCGGCGCCGGCAAACATCATCAGGATAAGAATGAGCCAGTTTTGCGGATGGCTCCAGGTGAAGCTGTAATGGCCGCTGAGCATGGCAAACAGCACTGGCAGCGTGAAATAGGTGTTGTGCACGCTGCGCTGCTTGCCGCGCTTGCCGTGAATCGGGTCCACCGGCGTTCCGGCCTTGATCTGCGCCACCACGGTGCGCTGCCCCGGGATGATCCAGAAAAACACGTTCGCGCTCATCGCCGTGGCGATCATGGCGCCCACCAGCAGGAACGCCGCCCGCCCGGCAAACCAGTGGCAGGCGAGCCATGAGGCAAGGCACACCAGCACCAGCACCAGCGCACCGACGATGGCGTCGCCCCTCTTGCGTTGACCAAACACACGGCAGATCGTGTCGTACAGCAACCAGAACACCACCAGGAAGGCGAGCGCAGCGGCAATCGCGGCGGTCGGCGCCCAATCCATCTTCGCCTTGTCGATCAGGTAGGTATTGGCACTCCACAGGTAGGAGACCGTGAACAGCGAGAAGCCGGTCAGCCAGGTCGTGTACGCCTCCCAATAAAACCAGTGCAAGTGGCCGGGCAGTTTGGGTGGTGCCACGTTGTATTTCACCGGGTGGTAGAAGCCACCGCCGTGCACGGCCCACAGCTCGCCGCTAACGCCCTGGCGCTTTTGCTCTTCGTCTTCAGGCAGCGTGAGGCTGCTATCCAGAAACACGAAGTAGAAGGACGAGCCAATCCAGGCAATGGCGGTGATGACGTGGACCCAGCGCAGCAGCAGATTGGCCCAGTCGAGAAGGTAACTTTCCATGGCGTGCCCTATGCGGCGAAGGCGATGCGCGCCGCGTGTTGGCGCCGGCTCACCACTGCGGGCGCTCTGAGCAGGCTAAAGGGGTCGCGCACACGAGGCATTGCCGGTGGTACAAGTTGCCGGGCCTCGGGCACCGCTGCGACGGGACGGTGAAGTGTATGCAAAATCTGTGTGCACTTCTACCCTTATTCTGTGCGCTGCGCCTCGGAATAACCCTCGCCGGCAGTGCCCCGCTGCAACAACTGCGCCACCACGGATACAGCGATGACTTCCGGCTGCTTGCCGGAAATGCCGGGAACGCCAATCGGACAGGTGATGTGCTCAAGCTCAAGGTCGCTGAAACCCCGGTGGCGCAAGCGGCTGCGAAAAGTGGCCCACTTGGTTTTGCTGCCGATGAGTCCGATAAACGGCAAATCGGCGTGCAGGCGCTGACGTGTGAGGCAGGCAGCCACCACGTCCAGGTCTTCGGCGTGGCTAAAACTCATGATCAAGACCTGCGAGCCGGGCGCAAGCGATGGCACGGCGGCGTGCACCGGGTCAGAGGTTTCACACGCCACGCCTTCGGGCTCCGGCTCTGGAAAGATGCCATCGCGGCTGTCGATCCACGTCAGCGCGAACGGCAGCGTACGCAAAACGCGCACCAAGGCGTGGCCCACATGGCCGCCGCCAAACAGCGCCAGCGGTTGCAGCGACTGCCCCAGGCGCTCGCGCAGCGCGGCCGTATCGGCCGCGTCGACGCATTCGAACCGCAGGTGCATCACGCCGCCGCAGCACTGTCCCAGGCTGGGGCCCAGGGCATAGCGGGTGGTCTGTGGACTGGGAGCCGCCGGGCCTTTGAGCAATGCGCGCGCCTGCGCCATTGCGGCAAATTCGACGTGGCCTCCGCCCACGGTTCCCAGAGTCTTGTCAGCGAACACGGCCATCCAGGCGCCGCGCTCACGCGGTGTCGACCCCTGTGTGCTTTCCACCGACACCAGGCAGGCGCGCTCGCTGGCGAGCAACTGTAGAAATTGGTGCAAGAATGCCATCGAACTATGCCGCGCACGACCCTTTCATGAAACCAACGCCTTCCTCTGATGCCGCACCCCGGCGCTGGTTTCGCACCGGCTTGATGGCGTCGATTGCCGCCGCCATTGCCGCCTGCCGCTCAGCGCCCCCAACGCCGCCCAGTGTGCCTGACGGCGAGCCATCCGCGAAGACCCTGCCCCATGTGGTCGGCCCCGTGCCGGGCACGGCCGGCTCGGCGCGACCATCCGCCGCGAGCAACCCGCGCGCCTATCGGCAAGACGCCGCCACGCACCTCTATGGTTTGAACGCCGCGCGCATTTATAAAGGCCGTATGCCACCGATGCTGTACGCCATTGGCGTGCTGCAGGTGAACCTCGATGCGCGTGGCCGGGTGCTTGGCACCTCGTGGATGCGCGCGCCGCGCCATGCGCCCGAAGTCATGGCCGAGATCGAACGCACCGTGCGCGCCGCTGGCCCCTTCCCCGCGCCTACGCGCCTGGGCAAAGTCACCTATACCGACACCTGGCTGTGGGACAAGAGCGGCAAATTCCAGCTCGACACCTTGACCGAAGGGCAGGATTGAGTGCATCCCCCTGAGGCGCTTCGCGCCTTCCCCCTTCTTTCGCATGGCTGCGCCATCCGGGAAGGGGGACGATGCCCTCGCTGCGGGGCGGCCCTTGCTCGGCATCCCTGGCCTGGGCCGCGCCCACTTCATCGCCCGTGTCCTGTACCGCACTCGCAGCCCACTCTCACTACGAACCCCGATACGTCGAATAGCTCCAGGGGCTGACCAGCAGCGGCACGTGGTAGTGCTGATCGGCGTGGGCCACGCCGAAATCCAGGCTGACCTGGCCAAGGAAATTCGGTTCGGGCAAGACCACACCCTTGTCCTTGAAATAACGCGCCACGTCAAAGCTGAGGCGGTAGGTGCCGGTGCGCAGCGAAGCGTTGTCGAACAAGGGCGCGTCGGTGCGCCCGTCGTGGTTCAGCACCAGATCCTGAAGCAGTTCGGCGGACGCTCCGCTGGTGGAATACAGCGAAACACGCATGCCTGCGGCGGGGCAGCCGTGCATGGTGTCGAGCACGTGGGTACTGAGTCCCATAGGGGGTTCTCCTGAAGGTGGTGGGGTGGATCAAACAATCGTTGTGCACCAAAAGTGTATACACTTTTGGCAAATCCACCTATCATGGTCGCATGGAATCCTCCACCCACGCCATTGTCGAATCGCTCACCCGTGCCATCGTAGAGCACCGCCTGCAGCCCGGCACCAAGCTGGCCGAGCAAAAGCTGGCCGACCACTTTGGCGTCTCGCGCACGCTGGTGCGCCAGGCCTTGTTCCAGTTGGCGCAGAACCGGCTGGTGACGCTGGAGCCGGCACGCGGCGCCTTTGTCTCCACGCCGTCGGCCGAGGAGGCGCGCCAGGTGTTCGCCGTGCGCCGCATGCTGGAGACCGAGATGACGCGTGCCTTCGTGAAGAGCAGCACCCCCGCCAAGATCAAGGTACTGCGGGCCCATGTCGCCAGCGAGGCCGCCGCATTGAGCGCCCAGGACGCAAGCGGCCGCACCGAGCTATTAGGCGACTTTCACGTTCGCATGGCCGAACTCATGGGCAACGATGTGCTGGCCCAGTTGCTGCGCGACCTGATTTCGCGCTGCGCCCTGATCACGCTGATGTACCAGAGCGCCAGCGAAGCCGCGCATTCGCACGAGGAGCACGCCGAGATCGTCAAAGCGCTTGCCGCGCGCGACGAGGCCCTGGCGGTGCAGCTGATGCACCAGCATCTGGAGCACGTGGAAGCCAGCCTCATTTTCGACCGCGAGCAGCCGGTAAACGCGTTGTCGCTCGCGCTCTCGCCCCTTTAAAGCGCAATGCCATGACCTACGACAGCACCCTGCCCTACCCACGCGACCTGGTTGGCTACGGCCCGAACCCGCCGCACGCCCGCTGGCCCGGCGGCGCGCGCATTGCCGTGCAGTTCGTGCTCAATTACGAAGAAGGCGGCGAGAACTCGGTGCTGCATGGCGACGCCGGCTCCGAGCAGTTCCTGTCGGAAATGTTCAACCCCGCGACCTACCCCGAGCGCCACATCAGCATGGAGGGCATCTACGAGTACGGCTCGCGCGCCGGCGTCTGGCGCCTGCTGCGCGAATTCGAGCAGCGCGGCCTGCCGCTCACCGTGTTCGGCGTCGCCACGGCACTGGAGCGCCACCCCGAAGTCGCGCAGGCCTTTGTGCAGGCCGGCCACGAGAT
>JAUCDU010000019.1:0-15481 GCA_034674825.1 Giesbergeria sp. | reverse complement strand
CTTGCTCAAGCTGTCCGGTGAGGCGCTGATGGGTGATGACGCATTCGGCATCAACCGCGCCACCATTGTGCGCATGGTGGGCGAGGTGGCCGAGGTCACCCGCATGGGGGTCCAGGTCGCGGTGGTGATTGGCGGCGGCAACATCTTTCGCGGTGTGGCCGGCGGCGCCGAGGGCATGGACCGCGCTACTGCCGACTACATGGGCATGCTGGCGACCGTCATGAATGCGCTGGCGCTCGCCGATGCCATGGACAAGCAGGGCGTGACGGCGCGTGTCATGTCCGCCATCGACATCCAGCAGGTGGTCGAGCCTTATGTGCGCCCCAAGGCGCTGCAGTACCTGGAAGAAGGCAAGGTGGTGGTGTTTGCTGCAGGTACTGGCAACCCTTTTTTCACCACCGACACGGCAGCGGCGCTGCGCGGCGCGGAGATCGGCGCCGAGCTCGTGCTCAAGGCGACCAAGGTGGATGGCGTATACACCGCCGACCCGCACAAGGATCCCTCGGCCACGCGCTATGCGACACTGAGTTTTGATGAGGCGATGGTGCGCAATCTGGGCATCATGGACGCTACGGCGTTTGCCCTGTGCCGGGACCAGAAACTTCCGGTGAAGGTATTTTCGATCTTCAAGCCCGGGGCCCTCAAGCGTGTCGTGATGGGGCAGGACGAAGGCACCCTGGTGCACGCCTGACGTGCCGCACCGCCGCGCGAGCGATTCAGAGGAGAGAAAGACATGACAGCCGATATCCGCCAGACCATGGAGGCCAAGATGGACCAGTCCATCGTCGCCTTCAAGAACAACCTGCAGAAAATCCGTACCGGCCGCCCGAACCCGGCCATGCTCGACTCCATTCACGTCGAGTATTACGGCTCCATGGTGCCGCTCAGCCAGGTGGCCAATGTGCAACTGCTCGATGCGCGCACCCTTAGCGTGCAACCTTGGGAAAAGGGCATGGGCGCCAAAATCGAAAAGGCCATCCGCGAGAGCGATCTGGGGCTCAATCCTGCATCCCTGGGCGAGCTGATTCGTATCCCGATGCCGCCCATGAGCGAGGAGCGCCGCAAGGAAATGACCAAGCTGGCGCGCAACGAAGGCGAAACTGCCAAGATTGCGGTGCGCAACCTGCGCCGCGACGCCAACGATGCGGTCAAGCGCATGGTCAAGGACAAGCTGGCTTCCGAAGACGATCAGAAGCGCTCCGAAGCAGACATTCAAAAAATTACCGACCGCCATGTCTCGGACATTGACGCCTTGGTCGCCGCCAAGGAGCAGGAAATCATGGCGGTGTGACCGCCCTGCTGAACCGCGCCTACATGGCCCAATCCATTTCTGCTCCCGCGCACATTGCCATCGTGATGGACGGCAATGGCCGCTGGGCGAAGCGTCGTTTTTTGCCACGCCTGGCGGGCCACAAGCAAGGCGTTGATTCGCTGCGCCGCTGTGTCAAGGCCTGCGCCGAGCGCGGCGTATCGGTGCTCACGGTGTTTGCGTTTTCGTCCGAAAACTGGAACCGTCCGGCGGATGAAGTCTCCGGTCTCATGGAGTTGTTGGCGCGCGCCATCGGCCGCGAAGTGCCGCAGTTGGCGCGCGATGGCATTCGCCTGCATTTTGTGGGCGAGCGCGCCGGACTTTCGGACGCCATGCGCACTGGCCTGGAGCAGGCCGAAACGCAAACCCGGCACTGTGCGCGCATGGTGCTCAATATCTGTTTCAACTACGGTGGCCGCTGGGACATCGCACAGGCAGCAGCCAGCCTGGCGGCGCGCGGCGAAGCCATTACGGAAGACAGCCTGAACGCCGCCATGGCACTTTCGCATGTGCGCGACCCTGATCTGTTCATTCGCACCGGCGGTGAAATGCGGCTCTCCAATTTCCTGCTCTGGCAAAGTGCGTATTCGGAGCTGTTTTTTAGCGACAAGCTGTGGCCGGACTTTGATGAGGCGGCGCTGGATGCAGCCATCGCGGCCTACTGCGGACGTGAGCGCCGCTTCGGCCTCATTTCCGAGCAACTTGCCCACCCGCCGCCCGTGCTGGCGCGCGCCTGAAGGACCGTCATGCTGAAGCAGCGCATCATTACCGCCCTGGTCTTGCTGGCCATTTTGTTGCCGGCACTTTTTTATCCGCAGCCGTTTGCCTTTGCGGTCGTGGTGCTGGTGTTGATGGCGGGCGCTGCCTGGGAGTGGGGGCGGCTCAATGGCTGCAGCTTTGCCGCCTCGCTGGTGCTCGCCGCCCTGTGCGTGGGCCTGTGCGCGGCTTCCTGGTTGGCCGGCTGGACCCTGAGTCCTTCAGCGCAGTTGTGGACCATTGCAGCGGGAGCCTGGGTGCTTGGCTCAGCCTGGCTGTTGCGCGCCGGGGTGGCGGGCTGGCCGCGTATTCCTCAGCCGCTGCGCCTGATTGCCGGCGTGCTCGCGCTCTGGCTGGCGTGGCTGGCGGCAGTGCAGGCGCGCACGATCGGCATCAATTTTCTCTTGTCGGTGATGACGCTGGTCTGGATGGCCGACATCGCCGCTTACTTCACCGGCCGCAGTTTCGGCCTGCGCTTTACAAAAAACAAGCTGGCCCCGGCCATCAGCCCTGGCAAGAGCTGGGAAGGTGTTTGGGGAGGCGTCGTGGGCGTGCTGCTGCTCGGTTTTGCCTGGTCCGCGCTGGATTCCTATTGGGGCACCGCTGTCCCCAGCTTGTATTCGCGCCTTGCAGATCGGGGTGTGTGGCTATTGGTGTTGGGCGCGCTGTTCATGGCCTGCATGAGTGTGGTGGGGGATCTGGTGGAGTCGCTCGTCAAGCGCAGTGCAGGCGCCAAAGACAGCAGCAACCTGCTTCCCGGCCACGGTGGTGTGCTTGATCGCGTGGACGCCTTGCTGCCCACGCTGCCGCTCGCCATGATGCTCACCTCGCTGGTGCCCTGATGCGCCAGCGCATCACGGTGCTGGGCTCGACCGGGTCCATTGGCAAGAATACGCTCGACGTTGTCGCCCGCCACCCCGAGCGCTTTGAGGTGTTTGCCCTCAGCGCCGCGACCCAGGTCGATTTGCTGCTGGCACAGTGCGCGCAGTTCGCGCCCCGCTTCGCGGTGATGGCAAGCGCTATTCATGCGCGTGAGCTGGCGGAAAAAATCAAGAAAAATGGCCTCCTGACGCAGGTACTGCAAGCGCAGGATGCTCTCGAAACAATAGCGTCTCATCCGGAAGTCGACAGCGTGATGGCGGCCATCGTTGGCGCTGCGGGACTGGCGCCTTGCCTCGCTGCAGCGCGCGCTGGCAAGCGATTGCTGCTGGCCAACAAAGAGGCGCTGGTGGTGGGCGGCGAATTCTTCATGGGGGCGGTGCGCCAAGGCGGCGCGACGCTGCTGCCGATCGACAGCGAGCATTCGGCCATCTTCCAGTCGCTGCCTGAAGACGCGGCGACCTGGGCCGCACGGGTCGACAAAATTATCCTGACCGCCTCCGGGGGGCCGTTTCGCGCCCGCTCGCCAGCAAGTCTGCGCGACGTCACACCGGACGACGCCTGCGCGCATCCGAACTGGGTCATGGGGCGCAAGATTTCGGTCGATTCCGCCACCATGATGAACAAGGCCCTGGAGGTCATCGAGGCGCGCTATTTGTTCGGCCTGGCCCCCGAGCAGATTGACGTGGTGATTCACCCACAGAGCACCATCCATTCGATGGTGCAGTACCGCGACATGTCGGTGGTGGCGCAGATGGGAACGCCCGACATGCGCGTACCCATCGCCTATGGACTTTCGTGGCCGCAGCGGATCGCTTCGGGTGCGGGGGCGCTTGATTTCCACACGCTGAGCGCCATGACCTTCGAGTCCATCGACGACCATGGCCATCCCGAGCGCTTTCCCGGCTTGCGTCTGGCGTGGGAGGCATTGGCGGCAGAGTCCGGCACTACGGCCGTGCTGAACGCGGCGAACGAGGTAGCGGTGCAAGCGTTTTTGGACAAGCGCATTCGTTTTGATCAGATCCACGCACTGAATCTGGAAACTTTGTCCGCAGTTCCATCCTCGAAGCCCGATTCGCTCGGCGCTCTGCTTGATCTCGATGGGCAGGCGCGCCGCTGCGCTGAGCGGCATGCGGCCCGCATGCCTGCCTGAGTTCTGAGGACACGACCATGGTGACCCTGATCGCCTTCATTGGAGCGCTCGCCATCCTGATTGCCGTGCACGAATACGGCCACTACCGCGTGGCTGTGGCGTGTGGTGTCAAGGTGCTGCGCTTCTCGGTGGGTTTTGGCAAACCAATTCTGCGCTGGCAGCCCAAGGGTTCGCCGACCGAATTCGTGGTGGGCGCCTTGCCGCTGGGCGGCTTCGTGCGCATGCTCGATGAGCGCGAAGCGCCCGTGGCGCCCGAGGAGCGCCATCTGGCATTCAACAACAAGCCCTTGCGATCGCGTGCGGCCATCGTGGCGGCCGGGCCGGCGGCCAACCTGCTGCTGGCGGTGCTGCTTTATGCGGTGGTGAACTGGGCCGGCGTACAGGAACCGATGGCGTACTTGTCGAGCCCTCCAGTTGGATCCATCGCGCAGCGGGCCGGTCTGCACGGCGGCGAGCTGGTGCAAAGCATTGCGCTTGGAGACGACGAGCCACGCGAGTTGCGTTCGTTCGAAGACCTGCGCTGGACGCTCACGCGCGGCGCACTTGACGGCATTCCAGCACGCTTGCAGGTCGAAACCCGCCCGGGCGTGTCGCGCAGCGTACTGCTGCCGCTCAACGAGATCGACGTAAAAGAGGCCGATGCCGAGTTGTTGCGCAAGGTCGGCATTGCGAGCCCCTGGACGCGCCCGGTCATCGGAGAAACGATGGACGGCGGCGCGGCAGCGCGCGCGGGCTTGAAAAATGGCGATCTGGTGCTGCGCATTGGTGACACTGAAATCGGCGATGCGCAGCAGTTGCGCGAGGCTATTCGGGCGTCGGTCCGTGCGGGCGCGCCACTCGCGCAGACATGGAGCATCGAGCGAGACGGCCGTGCGTTGGAGCTGTCGGTTGCGCCGGATGCGGTGGATGACGGCGGCCACCCCATCGGCCGAATCGGTGCATACGTGGGCGAGCCACCGCGTTTTACCACCGTGCGCTACGGGCCGCTGGAAGGTCTGTGGGGTGGCGTGGAGCGCACCTGGCAAGTCTCTGCGCTCTCGCTCAAGATGATGGGCCGCATGCTGATCGGACAGGCGTCTCTCAAAAACATCAGCGGCCCGCTCACCATCGCCGACTATGCGGGTCGCTCGGCCCATGTGGGGTTGACCCAATACCTGACCTTTCTGGCTTTGATCAGTGTGAGCCTGGGCGTTCTCAACCTGTTGCCGCTGCCAGTACTCGATGGCGGGCACCTGATGTATTATCTTTGGGAAGGCATCACAGGCAAAGGCGTCTCTGAAGCTTGGATGGAACGTTTGCAGCGCGGTGGGATTGCCGTCTTGTTGCTCATGATGTCCGTCGCATTGTTCAACGATTTCACTCGGTTATTTGGCTAACTCGCGGGCCCGCAGGGCAGCGCACAGCAGCACCGACATCGACCTCTCTCCATGATGAAGAAACTACCTCGCTTCGGCGTGCGGACCATTGCGGCCGTGGCAACTCTGGTTTTCGCGGCCCAGGCGGCTTGGGCGCTTGCCCCGTTCAAGGTGCGCGATATTCGGGTGGAGGGTCTGCAGCGCGTAGAACCTGGGACGGTGTTTGCGTCGCTCCCCTTGCGCGTGGGGGACGACTACAACGACGAAAAGGGCGCTGCCGCGATTCGCTCGCTGTTTGGTTTGGGGCTGTTCACCGATGTGCGCCTGGAGGCTGCTGGTGACGTGCTGGTGGTCGTGGTGCAGGAGCGCCCAACCGTTGCCGATGTGGAATTCGCCGGCGCGCGCGAGTTCGACAAGGAAACGCTCAAGAGAGTGATGCGGGACATTGGGCTCGCCGACGGTCGTCCTTACGACAAGGCGCTGACCGACCGTGCGGAGCAGGAGCTCAAGCGCCAATATCTGAACAAGAGTTTCTACGCGGCCGAAGTGGTGACCACGGTGACACCCATTGAGCGCAACCGGGTCAACCTGACCTTCACGGTGATCGAGGGCGAAACGGCCCGCATCAAGGACATCCGGGTTGTGGGCAACAAGGCATTCAGCGATGCGACCCTCAAGGGCCTGTTCGATCAGGATACCGGTGGCTGGCTGAGTTGGTACACCAAGTCCGACCGCTACGCCCGACCCAAACTCAATGCAGATTTGGAGACGCTGCGCTCGTACTACCTCCAGCGTGGCTATCTGGAGTTTCGTGTCGACTCCACGCAAGTGGCGATCTCACCGGACAAGCAGGATATTTCGATCACCATCAACGTGACCGAAGGGGAGCGGTTCGTGGTGTCCAGCGTCAAACTGGAAGGCAATTACCTTGAACGGGAGGATGAGTTCAAATCTCTGGTGACCATCCGTCCGGGTGAGCCCTACAACGCCGAAGAAGTCGCCGAAACGACAAAAGCCTTTTCCGACCACTTTGGCAATTTCGGTTTCGCCTTCGCCCGCATTGAGGCAGTGCCAGAAATCGATCGCGAGCATGGCCGAGTGGCACTGGTGCTGACGGCAAACCCGCAGCGCCGCGCCTATGTTCGTCGCATCAACATTGCTGGCAACGACCGCACGCGTGACGAGGTCGTGCGGCGCGAGTTCCGTCAGTACGAAGCATCCTGGTACGACGGCGAGAAAATTCGGGTCTCAAGGGATCGGGTCGATCGGCTTGGCTACTTTAGTGAAGTCAGCGTTGAGAGCGTCGAAGTGCCTGGCTCACCGGATCAGGTCGACCTGGTGATTGCCGTGAAAGAAAAGCCCACCGGCTCCCTGCAGCTAGGCGCAGGTTTTTCGAGCGCAGAGAAAGTGTCCTTTTCGTTTGCGATCAAACAGGAAAACGTCTTTGGCTCGGGCAATTACCTGGGTATCGACGTCAACACGAGCAAATTCAAGCGCACCCTCGTGTTCAGCACGACGAATCCCTATTTCACCAAGGACGGTATCTCTCGGACGATCGATTTGTACTACCGTACCGACAAGCCTTACGAGGACCAAGGCGGAAACTACGAGCTCATCACCACCGGTGCGAGCCTGCGCTTTGGCGTGCCATTCAGCGAGTTCGATACGGTATTTTTTGGCGGTGGCGTCGAGCAGACGCGCATCAAGCCAGGGACCAACATTCCAGCGGCTTATCTGGTGTATGCCGACCGCTACGGGGCTGCCAGCTCGGCGGTGCCGTTGACGATTGGCTGGTCACGCGACAGCCGGGACAGCGCACTGGCGCCTAATTCGGGTCGCTATCAGCGGCTGAACTCCGAATGGTCGGTGGCGGGCGATGCGCGTTACGTGCGCGCCAACTACCAGTACCAGCAGTACGTCCCGCTGAACAAGAAGTTCACCATGGCGTTCAACGGGGAGCTGGGATTGGGCAAGGGCCTTGGTGGACGGCCGTTCCCTGTTTTCAAGAACTTTTATTCCGGTGGTCTGGGGTCGGTACGCGGCTTCGATCAAGGCACGCTCGGCCCCCGTGATGTCACCGGCGCTTCGCTTGGCGGCCCGAAAAAGGTTACGCTCAACGCAGAACTCATCGCGCCATTCCCAGGAGCCGGTAACGACCGTACGCTTCGGGTGTTTACCTTTATTGACGTGGGCAATGTGTACGGAGACGGTCAGCCGATTCGCTTCAATGAGATGCGTGCTTCGGCCGGCGTAGGTATCAGCTGGATCTCGCCCCTGGGACCACTGCGTCTGGCCTACGCCAAACCGCTGCGCAAATTCGCCGGCGATAGAATCCAAGAACTGCAATTCCAGATCGGAACGTCCTTCTAATGAAACATATTTCCCGTTACGCGGTGTGCGCGCTGGCACTGGCCTCTGTTGCTGTCGGGGCACCTGCCCAGGCTGAGGATTTCAAAGCCGGTTTCGTTCACACCGAGCGTGTATTTCGTGAGGCAAATACGGCCAAGGCTGCGCAGGCTAAGCTTGAGCAGGAATTCTCGCGCCGCGACAAGGAGCTGCTTGATCAAGGCAACGTGCTCAAGGCAGCCACGGAGAAATTCGAACGCGACGCGCCTACGCTTTCCGAGAGCCAGCGCCTGGCACGCCAGCGCCAGCTCGTGGATCAGGACCGTGATTTCCAGCGCAAGCGCCGCGAGTTCCAGGAAGACCTGAACGCGCGCAAGAGCGAAGAGCTGACGCAGATGGGCGACCGGGTCAACAAGGCCGTCAAACAGATTGCCGAGCAGGAAAAATACGACCTAATCCTTGACCAGGCGGTCTACATCAACCCGAAGAACGACATCACAGACAAAGTGATCAAGGCGCTGAATGCGGCGCCTGCCAAGTAAGCATACGCAACTGCTTGCGGAATTGGCGTGAGTGTTCGTCTGGGGGAAATAGCCGAGGCTGTGGGCGCACGCCTGTACGGCGATGCAGAGCTGCGCATTGCGCAGTTGGCACCGCTTGAAACGGCCGGGCCGGATGCGCTGAGCTTTTTGAGCAATCCGCGCTACCAGCAACAACTCAGCGCCTCACAGGCCGCGTGCGTCATTGTGGCGCCCGCCATGGTCGAATTGGCCCAAGCGCGCGGTGCGTACATGGTGGCCGCCGACCCCTATGTCTGCTTCGCCCGCGCCACCCAGTTTTGGAAGCGCCGCCATGCGCCCGTGCAGATCGCCGGCATACATCCTGGTGCGATAGTCAGCCCAGACGCGGTGGTGCACCCCACTGCCACCATCGGTCCTTTGTGCGTTGTGGAACGCGGCGCCCAGGTCGGTGCGGACACGGTGCTGCGCGCTCGCGTAACGCTGGGTGAGGATTGCTCGGTTGGTGCACGTTGCATCATCCACTCAGGCGTCGTGATTGGCGCCGACGGCTTTGGCTTCGCGCAAGAGCAGGGCGCCTGGGTAAAGATTGAACAGCTGGGTACTGTGCGCATCGGCAACGACGTGGAAATTGGTGCCAACACCTGCATCGACCGCGGCGCACTTGCCGACACCGTGATTGAAGACGGCGTCAAGATCGACAACCTGGTACAGATCGGCCACAACGTGCACGTCGGGCGCCACAGCGCGATGGCGGGATGCGTCGGCGTAGCCGGCAGTGCGCGCATCGGTGAGCGCTGTACCTTTGGCGGCGGTGCAATTGTGCTGGGTCATCTGAGCGTTGCTGACGACGTGCACGTTTCGGCCGCCACGGTGGTCACGCACTCGATTCACAAGCCAGGCCACTACACTGGCATGTTCCCCATCGATGACAATGCGCGCTGGGAAAAAAACGCCGCCACGCTCAAGCAGCTACACCGCTTGCGCGAGCGCATCAAGGCGCTGGAAAGCTGCCTGCAAAACCAAACTCCCGAACGCCCATGATGGATATCCAAGCAATTCTCAAGCAGCTCCCGCACCGCTATCCTTTTCTGCTGGTGGACCGGGTGCTCGAACTCGAGCGCAATACGCGCATCAAGGCCATCAAGAACGTCACGTTCAACGAGCCATATTTCATGGGCCACTTTCCTGGGCATCCCGTCATGCCGGGGGTGCTGATACTGGAAGCGCTTGCCCAGGCTGCTGGCTTGCTGGCCTTTGACGCCATGGGACAGGTTCCCGATGAGAACAACATCTACTATTTTGTCGGCATCGATGGTGCGCGTTTCAAGCGCCCGGTGGAGCCAGGCGACCAGCTGGTGCTCGATATCACCATAGATCGCGTGCGCGGCGGCATCTGGAAGTTCAACGGCATTGCGCGCGTCGGCGACGAAGTGGCGTGCGAGGCGCAGCTGATGTGCACCATGCGGGCCGTGGGCTAAAAGGGGGCGAGAAGTGGTTGCGGCGCGTATTCACGCCACTGCGGTCGTCGATGCGGCGGCGCAACTTGATGCCTCTGTGCAGGTTGGACCCTACGCCGTCATTGGACCCGATGTGCGCATCGGGGCTGGTAGCGCGGTGGGTGCGCATTGCGTCATCGACGGGCGCACCACCATTGGCCGCGACAACCGGATTTTCCAGTTCGCCTCGGTGGGAGCGCCACCGCAGGACAAAAAATACGCTGGCGAGCCGACCGAACTGGTGATCGGCGACCGCAACACGATTCGCGAGTTCTGCACCCTCAATACCGGCACCGCACAGGACGGCGGCATCACCAGCGTGGGCAACGACAACTGGATCATGGCCTACGTCCATATTGCGCACGACTGCCGCGTGGGTCATGGCACGGTGCTGGCCAACAACGCGACGCTCGCGGGCCATGTGCAGGTGGACGATTTCGCCATCATCGGCGGGCTCACCGGCATCCACCAGTTCACCCGCGTCGGTGCCTATGTGATGGCCGGCTTTGGCAGCCACATTTCGCAAGACGTACCCCCTTTCATGATGGTCGATGGCAATCCGCTCGCGGTGCGCGGGCTGAATCTCGAGGGTCTGCGCCGCCGTGGCTTCTCGACAGCGCGCGTGGCGACCATCAAGCAGATGCACCGCCTGCTCTACCGCCAGGGCCTGACGCTGGCCGCCGCGCGCGCGGCGATTGTGCAGTTGCCTGCAGACGAAGAGGCGAGGCAAGACGTGGCGATGATGCTCAACCTGCTTGACGCCTCGTCGCGCGGCATCGCGCGCTAGGGCCTGCGCATGAACCCACAACCGCGCATCGCCATGGTGGCGGGCGAAACCTCAGGCGACCTGCTGGCCAGCCTGTTGCTCGACGGCATGCACGACTTGTGGCCGAACTTGCAGGCGTTTGGCATCGGCGGCCCGCAGATGGCGTCGCGGGGCTTTGATGCCTGGTGGTCCAGCGAACGACTCGCGGTGCACGGCTATAGCTTTGAGCTGCTGCAACGGCTGGCCGAACTGGTGCGCATGCGGCGTCAATTGCGCGCACGCCTGCTGACCGAGCCGCCCTCGGTCTTTGTCGGTGTTGATGCCCCCGACTTCAATCTGGCGCTGGAGGCCGATTTGCGCGCTGCCGGTACGCGCACCGTGCATTTTGTCTGCCCGTCCATCTGGGCCTGGCGCGCGGATCGGGTGGAAAAAATTCGCCGTGCAGCCGACCACGTGCTGTGCATCTTTCCGTTCGAGCCCGCACTGTTGGCGCAGCACGGCATTGCGGCGACCTACGTGGGCCATCCGCTGGCGGCGGTGATCCCACGCGAACCGGATCGCGTCGCGGCGCGCGCGCAGCTCGGTCTGCCGCAAGAGGGGCCCGTACTTGCGATCCTGCCCGGCAGCCGAAGCGCCGAGGTGCAGTACATCGCTCCAGGCTTTTTCAGGGCTGCAGCGCTCATCAGGAAAGCGCTTCCAGCTATCAAAATCATAGTCCCCGCCGTGCCGGCGCTGCAAGAGCGCATCGCCGCCATCGCGCGCGAATGCGGCGTGCAGGACGCGGTGCAGATCGTCACCGGCCAGTCGCACACTGTGCTCGCGGCCTGCGACGTCACGCTGATAGCCAGTGGCACGGCCACGCTGGAAGCAGCCTTGTTCAAGCGCCCCATGGTGATTGGCTACCGCATGCACCCGCTGAGCTGGCGGCTGATGCGCAGGCGCCAGTTGCAACCCTGGGTGGGACTGCCCAACATCCTGTGCCAGGACTTCGTCGTGCCGGAGTTGATTCA
This sequence comes from Giesbergeria sp., assembly GCA_034674825.1. Lineage (GTDB taxonomy): Bacteria > Pseudomonadota > Gammaproteobacteria > Burkholderiales > Burkholderiaceae_C > Simplicispira. The sequence continues at coordinate 3,890 of JAUCDU010000019.1, read as the reverse complement.
GGACGCCGCCACACCCGAGGCGCTGGCCGCAGCCACGCTGGAATGGCTGGCCGCCTGCAGCACCGGGTCCGATCGCGTCAGGACTCTGCAAACCCGCTTTGCCGCACTGCACGACACGCTGGCGCGCAACACCCCGGAACTTGCCTCGCATGCGATCCGCCAAGTCATTGAAGCCTGAGCAGGGCCATCTTCCCTGGCATGGCCCGGTACTCCTCGCCGGCGTGGACGAAGCGGGCCGTGGCCCGCTGGCTGGCCCGGTGGTCGCGGCGGCCGTGATCCTGGACGACCAGCGGCCGATTGCCGGCCTTGCCGATTCGAAAAAACTCACGCCGGTGCGGCGTGAAGCGCTGTTTGAGCAGATTCGCGCGCACGCGCTGTGCTTTGCCATTGCCGAGGCCAGTGTGGAGGAAATCGACCGGCTGAACATCTTGCAGGCCACGCTCTTGGCCATGCAGCGCGCGGTGGCGGGCCTGCGCCTGCGCCCCGGCCTGGTGCTGGTGGACGGCAACCGCCTGCCGGTGCTCGATTGCGCAGCCGAAGCCGTGGTGGGGGGCGACGCGCTGGTGCAGTCGATCTCCGCCGCATCCATACTTGCCAAGGTGCACCGCGACCGCTGGTGCGCCGAGGTGCATACGCAGTACCCGCAATATGGTTTCGCCGGCCACAAGGGCTATGGCACAGCGGAACATATGCAGGCGCTGCGCACGCATGGTGCGTGTCCGCTGCACCGGCGATCGTTTGCGCCGGTCGCCCTGCATTGGCGCGTGGCGATGGACCCAATGACATGACGGCGTCGCAGGTCGTCCACATCAGTTCGCGCGACAACGCCTTGGTCAAAGAGCTGCGGCGCTTGGCCCAGGACAGCACGCAATACCGCAAGCAAGGCCGCGTGTGGGTCGAGGGTGAGCATTTGTGCGCGGCGGCGCGTACGCGCGGCTGGGTTCCAGGTTTGGTGGTATTTTCAGAGTCTTTTTGGCCTCTAGCGCAGGTGGATATTGCGCAAGCAGCTACAAAAACAATAGTTCTTCCGGATGCCTTGTTCGCCAGCATCAGCGCGCTCGAATCGCCCGCGTCCATCGCCTATGTGCTGGAGCTTCCGGTCGCTCGGGCGTTCGACCCGCAGGCGCCCACCGTGGTGCTCGACCGCGTGCAGGACGCTGGCAACGTCGGCTCCATCCTGCGCAGCAGCGCTGCGTTTGGCTTTTCCCAGGTGCTGGCGCTCAAGGGCAGTGCAGCGCTGTGGTCGGCCAAGGTGGTGCGCGCAGGCATGGGAGCGCATTTCGGTCTGCATCTGATCGAAGGCTTGGCCGTTGAGGATCTGGCTGCGCTGAAAGTGCCGTTGCTGGTCACGCATGTGCACGGCGGCGCATTGCTGCACCAGGCACACTTGCCCTGGCCTTGCGCCTGGGTGCTGGGGCACGAAGGGCAGGGCGTTGCACCGGCCATAGAGGCGCAGGCCGCCCAGCGCATCCGGATTGCGCAACCGGGCGGTGAAGAGTCGCTCAATGTCGCTGCCGCCGCCTCGATTTGCCTGCACGCCAGCGCCGCGGCGCGCTGAGATTGCGACCTCCGCCGCCTGCGTGATTGCGCGCCAGCGGCTACAATCGGGGGCTTTTCTCGCAACAGCGTCGCCCGACCGTATCTAAAGCAAAAATCCATCCTAGAGCAGCATTGCGCGCAAGCACGCGCGGGCAGCGCTCAGGCGCCGGGCGACCGTAACCATCCGGAGAACCCAGTGCTTTTGTCTCTCAAGGGAACCTTCCCGCCCGCCATCCTGGCGCTTGCAGACGGCACGGTCTTTATTGGAAATTCGATTGGAGCCCCCGGCTCCACCGCCGGCGAAGTGGTCTTCAACACTTCGATGACTGGCTACCAGGAAATCCTCACCGACCCCAGCTACTGCCAACAAATCGTGACCCTTACGGTCTCGCATGTAGGCAACTACGGTGTCAATGAAGAGGACATCGAATCCTCTAAAGTCCAGGCCGCCGGCCTCGTGATCAAAGACCTGCCGCTCGCCGTCAGCAACTTTCGCGCGACCGCAACCCTGCCCGAGTACCTCGCACGTGAAGGTACTGTGGCGATTGCCAATATCGACACGCGCCAGCTCACCCGATTGCTGCGCGACAAGGGCGCCCAAAATGGTGCCATCGTTGGCCTGAAGGCCGGTGAAGCAGTGACGCAGGCGCGCATTGATGCTGCCATTGCAACTGCGCGCGCCACCCCTTCCATGGCTGGCCTTGACCTGGCCAAGGTCGTGACGACCGACAAGCCCTACGAGTGGACGCAGACGGAGTGGACGCTTGGCAGCGGCTATGGCACGCAGGACGCGCCTCAGTACCACGTCGTCGCTTACGACTTCGGCGTCAAGTACAACATTTTGCGCATGCTGGCCGAGCGCGGTTGCAAGGTCACGGTGGTGCCGGCGCAGACGCCCGCTGCTGAGGTTCTGGCGCTGCAGCCCGATGGCATTTTTCTCTCCAATGGCCCTGGCGACCCGGCGCCCTGCACCTACGCAATCGAGGCGGTGCGCACGCTGCTTGAAACGGGCAAACCCACGTTTGGCATTTGCCTGGGCCATCAGATCATGGCGCTGGCCGCAGGCGCGGACACTTTCAAGATGGACAACAGCCACCATGGCGCCAACCACCCAGTCGAAGAAATGAGCACCGGGCGCGTCAGCATCACCAGCCAGAACCACGGCTTTGCGGTTCACCTTGGTTCGCTTCCCTCTTCGGTGCGGGCCACGCACCTGAGCCTGTTTGACGGCACCCTGCAAGGGCTTGAGTACACCGACCGCCCGGCTTTCAGTTTTCAGGGTCACCCGGAGGCTTCGCCTGGAACCTCGGACATCGATGGTTTGTTCGACCGGTTCGTCGACGACATGCGCAATGCCCGTAACCAGGGCGCCACGGCATGAAGCTCTTCAGCTTTCCTGCCGCCGCGCTGGAGAAAGCCATCCACAAACGCATCCTGACGCTGGCACCCCAGCACCGCGAGTGGTTCTCCGAACGCTGGCAGCAAAAGCCCTACCGCAAGGCTTTTGTCGAGCGCAAAGCCATGCCGCTCGTGACCCTGATCGCCAAGGGCAAGACCTGGGACGACGCCACCTTTGACGAAGCCCTGGCCGAATGGGACGTGACTTTCCATGAGGCCGAGACGCAAGTGCTCAGCCCGCTCGTGCAGGGCGACGGCCTGCTGCAGTTGATGCAAAAAAACCTGCCCGCAGAACGCGCTGCAGTGCTGCTCGAGCGCCTGCAACGGCGCCGGCCCGAGTCGCCTGCAGCCAGCGAATCCAACGATTGATTTCCTATGCCAAAACGTACCGACATTCAAAGCATCCTCATCATCGGCGCCGGCCCCATCGTGATCGGCCAGGCCTGCGAGTTCGATTATTCGGGCGTGCAGGCCTGCAAGGCGCTGCGCGAAGAGGGCTACAAGGTCATCTTGATCAACAGCAACCCTGCCACGATCATGACGGACCCGGCGACTGCCGACGTCACCTACATCGAGCCCATTACCTGGCAGACGGTCGAGAAAATCATTGCCAAAGAGCGGCCTGACGCGATCCTGCCGACCATGGGCGGCCAGACGGCGCTCAATTGCGCGCTCGATCTGTGGCACCAGGGCGTGCTGAACAAGTACAAGGTTGAGTTGATCGGCGCCTCACCCGAGGCCATCGACAAGGCCGAAGACCGCCTCAAGTTCAAAGATGCCATGACGCGCATCGGTCTCGGGTCGGCGCGCTCAGGCATTGCACACAACATGGACGAAGCCTGGACGGTGCAGAAAACCCTGGGTTTCCCCACTGTCATTCGCCCGAGCTTCACGCTTGGCGGAACGGGTGGCGGCATTGCCTACAACCCGGAAGAGTTCGAGACCATCTGCAA
>JAUCDU010000018.1:0-15698 GCA_034674825.1 Giesbergeria sp. | reverse complement strand
GCCTGAAGCTCTCGGGCGGCGAGAAGCAGCGCGTGGCGATTGCCCGCACGCTGCTCAAGAACCCGCCGATTCTGGTGTTCGACGAAGCCACTTCGGCGCTGGATTCGGCCAACGAGCGCGCCATCCAGGCCGAGCTGCGCAGCGTGGCGCGCGGCAAGACCACGCTGGTGATCGCGCACCGCCTGTCCACGGTGGTCGATGCGCACGAAATCCTGGTGATGGACGGCGGACGCATCGTCGAGCGCGGCACCCACGGCGCGCTGCTGGCGTCGGGCGGACGCTACGCGCAGATGTGGGCGTTGCAGCAAAATAGTGGTCAAAAGACCGTCTAGCGCTTACCAGTCCAGCGTAGGTAGCTATAAAAATAAAAGCGTAGTGAGCGGAGACCGGGGCAAAGGCGATGGACTTGTAGCGGCGCTCCCGCGCCCTGGAGTGGCTTCAATGTCGCGCCCCGAATTCGTTCAAACCTTGCTCAGCGCGCCCACCTGCGTCAGCTTCTCCGCCACCAGCAACTGCCGCATTTCCGCCTGGCCCATGATGCCCAGCTCTTCGGCAATGATGGCAATAGGGCGGCCGCTGGCCATCGCAGCTTTGGCGATGGAGGCGGATTTTTCATAGCCGATCAACGGGTTCAGCGCGGTGACCAGGGTGATGGACTCGGCAATGCGCAGGTCCAGCAAATGGTGGTTGGCTTCTATGCCTTCCACGCAGTTGACCTGCAGCGTGTGGCAGGCGTGCGTCAGGTGGCGCAGGCTTTTGTGCAGCGACCAGGCCATCAGCGGCTCAAAGGCGTTGAGCTGCATCTGGCCGGCCTCGGCGGCCATGGTGATGGCGACGTCGTTGCCGATGACTTCAAAGCACACCTGGTTCATCACTTCCGGAATGACCGGATTGACCTTGCCCGGCATGATCGACGAGCCCGCCTGGCGCGCCGGCAGCTTGATGTCGCCGACGCCGGCTTGCGGGCCCGACGAGAGCAGGCGCAGGTCGTTGCTGATTTTGGACAGCTTGCTGGCAATGCGCTTGAGGATGCCCGAGATGTCGACAAAGGCGCCGGTGTCGGCGGTGGCGGCGATCATGTCGGTGGCGGCGGTCACCGGCACGCCCGAGAGCTCGGCCAGCTTGGGGATGACCAGCGCCACATAGCCCACCGGCGCGTTGATGCCGGTGCCAATGGCGGTGCCGCCCAGGTTCACTTCGGTCATCAGGTAGGCCGATTCGCGCAGGCGTTTTTCGTCGTCGGCAATCATGCTGGCAAAGGCGGAAAACTCCTGGCCCAGCGTCATGGGCACCGCGTCTTGCAGCTGGGTGCGGCCGATCTTGAGCACCGTGGCAAATTCCGCTGCCTTGGCTTCAAACGCGCGGCGCAAGCTGGCCAGCGCGGCAAGCAGGTCTTCGATATCGAACCAGGTCGCCAGTTTGAGCGCGGTGGGGTAGGCGTCGTTGGTGCTTTGCGAGGCGTTGACGTGGTCGTTGGGGTGCACCACGTCGTAGCGGCCTTTGTCCAAGCCCAGGTGCTCCAGCGCGCGGTTGGCAATCACCTCGTTGGCGTTCATGTTGGTCGAGGTGCCAGCGCCGCCCTGGATCACGTCCACCACAAACTGCTCGTGCAACTGGCCGGCGATCAAATCGTCGCAGGCCTGTGAAATCGCGCCCGCTTGCGTCTCGTTAATCGCGCCCAGCAGCAGGTTGGCGTGGGCGGCGGCTTTTTTGACATGCGCCAACGCGCGAATGAGCTCGGGCATTTGCGCCACGGTGTGGCCGCTGATCGGAAAGTTCTCGACCGCGCGTGCCGTGTGCACGCCCCAGTAGGCGGCGGGGGGGATGGTTTTGACTCCGAGGAAGTCGCTTTCTTGGCGCATGGTGGTGTTGGGGTGAAAGGGTTGAAAAAGGGGAATCGACAAAAGACAAACGCCGCCCGGTCGCAGGCGGCGTCAAAGTGATGCAAAAGCTGCTTTGCGCACTGGCTTGCGCAAAGGCACACGTGGAAACGCCCTGCGCCGTGGTTGTGCAATGCAGTCCCCTGGCGCAGGGCGTGAGCGCGCATTATCTGCAGGCGCGTGCATGAAGTCTATCGTTTCGGGCATAACCACAGGGGGCGGCGCCTTGGGGAGCGGTCGCCATGTGCAGTGGCGGCGGAAGTAGCCAGGAAGAAATATTAGCCAAAAGAGGCGCCAGCGCTTATCTGGTAAGCGTGGGTAGCTATCGTTTTGGTATTAAATGTTGTCAGTTTCCGCCCAGCACCTTGACCAGCGTGACGCGGTTCACCTGCTCGGCCAGCAGCAGGCTGATGTGCGTTTGCTGCGCGGCGTACAGGCTGCGCTGCGCGTCCAGCACCGACAAATAATTGTCCACGCCGGCCTTGAAGCGTGCCTCGGACAAATCAAACGCCTTTTGCGTCGCGGCCAACAAACTGGCCTGGGCGTCCAGCCGCTCGGCCCAGCGCGCGCGGTCAGCCAGCGCGTCAGCGGTTTCACGGAAGGCGGTTTGCACCGCTTTTTCGTACTGCGTCACGGCAATGGTCTGGTTGGCCTGGGCAACTTGCACGGCGGCGCGGGTGCGGCCGCCATCAAATAGGGGCAGGCGAATCAGCGGCAGAAAGTTCCAGGTGCCGTTGCCACCGCCAAACAAACCGGCGAGCTCATTGCTGGCGGTGCCGGCCGACGCGGTCAGGCTGATGGTGGGAAACATGGCCGCGCGCGCCGCGCCGATGTTGGCATTGGCGGCTTGCAGGGCGCGCTCGGCCGCCTGAATGTCGGGGCGCGCCAATAGCTGGGTGGAGGGCAGCGGCGTGGGCAGCGCAGCCAGCGCCACTGCGCCGGGCCGATCGCTTCCCAAGGGCTGCGGCAACAACGCTGCTGGCAGCGGCCCGCCGACCAGCAACTGCAAGGCATTGCGGTCGCGTTCCACCTGGCTGGAAAACGCCGCCACGTCGCCGCGCGCGCTGTCCACCGTGGTCTGGTTTTGTGCCAGCACCAGCCCGGACGTAGCGCCCAGCTCGTGCATGCGCTGCGTGATGGCAAACGCCTTGCGGCGTGCCTCCAGCGTGTTTTGCGCCAGCTGCAGGCGCGCTTCGTCCGCTGCAAGCGTGAGCCACGCATTGGCCACATCGGCCAGCAGCGTGAGCTGCACATTGCGCTGGTTGCTCTGCACCTGCAAAAACTGCTGCAGCGCCGCTTCGCTCAGGTTGCGCACGCGCCCCCACAGGTCCAGCTCGTAGCTGGCAAAGCCCAGTTGCGCGGTGAACTGGCTGTTGGTGGTGCCGCGGCCGGTGGCAGTCAGGTCTTCTGCAGTGCGGGTGCGGCTCGCCTGGGCGGACGCGGCCACTGTTGGCAGCTGGTCGGCGCGCTGTAGGCCGTACTGGGCGCGGGCGCGCTCGATGTTGGCCAGCGCCACGCGCAGATCGCGGTTGTTGGCCAGCGCCAGTGCCAGCACTTCGCGCAGGGCACTGTCTTGCACCCACGTCAGTGCAGCGGCCTGTGCGTGGCTGTCTTCGGTGGCTTGCGCGGCCGTGGTGGGCTCGGTAGTCACGCTGGCAGGCACCGGCAGCAGCGGGGTGTGGTGCGCAGGTGCCAGGTTCATGCAGCCGGCCAGTGACAGGCTGGCCAGCAGCAGCGTTGCGAGAGGCGGGGTGCGCATCATGGCTGCACCTGCGCCGTGGTGGTGGGCTCAGCAGGCGCCAAGGCTTCGCCGCTGCGAGAGCGGCCGGTAAACAGGCTGCGTACCACCAGGAAAAACACCGGCACAAAGAAGATGCCGAGCACGGTGGAAAAAATCACGCCGCCCAGCACCGCTGTGCCAATCGCATGGCGTCCGCCCGCGCCTGCACCCGTACCGAGCGCCAGTGGCAACACCCCAAAGCCAAACGCCATGGAGGTCATCAGAATCGGCCGCACGCGCAGGCGCACTGCCTGCACGGTGGCGTCGTACGCGCTGCGGCCGGCCTCTTGCAGTTGCGTGGCAAATTCCACAATCAAGATGGCATTCTTGGACGCCAAACCCACGGTGGTCAGCATGCCCACCTGGAAGTACACGTCGTTGGACAGCCCGCGCAGGCCGGTAAAGGCCAGTGCCCCGACCACGCCCAGCGGCACCGCCAGAATCACCGCCAGCGGCACGGTCCAGCTCTCGTACAGCGCGGCCAGGCACAGGAACACAAACAGCACCGATATCGCGTACAGCAGCGGTGCTTGCGCACCCGACAAACGCTCTTGCAGCGAAGCGCCGGTCCACTCAAAGCCAATGCCTTGGGGCAACTTTTGCAGCAGCGATTCGACCGCGTCCATCACCGCACCCGAGCTCACACCCGGGGCCGAGTCGCCGATGAATTCAAAGCTGGGGCTGCCGTTGTAGCGCTGCAATTGCGGCGCGCCGTAGGTCCAGTGGGTGGATGAGAACGCGCTGAACGGCACCATCTCGCCCTTGTCGTTGCGCACCGTCCACTGGCCAATGTCCTGCGGCAGCATGCGGTACGGCGCGTCGCCCTGCACGTACACCCGCTTGACGCGGCCGTTGTTCAGGAAGTCGTTGACATAGGTGCCGCCCATGGCGCTTGAGAGCGTGCTGTTGATGGCCGTGGTGCTCACGCCCAGGGCCGCGGCCTTGCGGTCGTCAATCGTCACGCCCAGCTGCGAGGTGTCTTCCAGGTTGGTGCTGCGCAGGCTGCGGATCAGGGCGTCGCCCTTGGCCAGGTCCAGCAACTGGTCGCGCGCACTCAGCAGGGCGTCGTGGCCCAGGCCGTTCAAGTCCTTGAGGTTGAAGTTGAAGCCCGATTCAGCGCCCAGCCCGCGCACCGCGGGCGGCACGGTGACAAAGATGCGGGCGTCGCGCAGCGAAGCCAGTTCGCGCGTGGCTCGGCGGGCGATCGCGTCTGCGGCCTGCTCGGGCAGGGGCCGCTCGCTCCAGTCTTTCAGGCGCAAGAAGCCCCGTGCCGAGCCCTGGTCGCCGCTCAAGCCCGTGATGGCGTTGAAGCTGACCACATCGCTCTGCTTGGCGAAGTAGTCGCGCACCTGCTGCATGACCACTTGCAGGCGAGCATCGGTGCCGCCGGGCGGCAGGCTGATAGAGATGCGCATATAGCCCTGGTCTTCAATCGGCAGGAAGGACGTGGGCAGCTTGTTGAACAAATACGCCGTGCCGCCGCAAATCAGCAAAAACACCAGCAGCATGCGCTTGCTGCCGTGCAGCAGGCGGCCGACGGCGCTTTGGTAGCGGTTGGCGTTCTTGTCAAACTGGCGGTTGAACCACAGAAAGAAGCGGTCTGAAACGCCCAGCAGGCCACCCCGCGGCGCGCCCTGGCCCTTGTGGTGGCCTTTGGTGACGGGCTTGAGCAGGCTGGCGCACAAGGCCGGGGTCAGCGACAGCGCCACCAGTACCGACAGCGCCATGGCGGAGACGATGGTGATGGAGAACTGGCGGTAAATCACGCCGGTGGAGCCACCGAAAAACGCCATCGGGATAAACACCGCCGACAGCGTCAGCCCAATGCCGATCAGCGCCGGCGTGATCTCGGCCATGGACTTGCGCGTGGCTTCCTTGGGTGGCAGGCCTTCTTCGGACATCACGCGTTCGACGTTCTCCACCACCACAATGGCGTCGTCCACCAGCAGGCCAATCGCCAGCACCAACGCAAACATGGTGAGCGTGTTGATCGAATACCCGGCAACCGACAGCACGCCCATGGTGCCCAGCAGCACCACCGGCACCGCAATGGCGGGTATCAGCGTGGCGCGAAAATTCTGCAGGAACAAGAACATCACCAGCACCACCAGAGCGATGGCTTCTGCCAAGGCAATCACCACCTCCCTGATGGACGCGCGCACAAAGGGCGTCGAATCCGAGCTGATAAACGCGGTCAACCCGTTGGGAAAGTAAGGCTCGAGTTCGGCCAGCTTGGCGTTGACGGCATCGGACACCGCCGTGGCGTTGGCGCCATCGGCCAGCACCACGCCCAGGCCTGCGCCGGGTTTGCCATTCAGGCGCAAAGTGACCGACAGGTTGTCAGCGCCCAGCTCTACGCGCGCGACGTCTTTCAGCAGCACCGCAGAGCCGTCGGGCGCCACTTTCAGCAACACGTTTTTGAATTCGTCCACCGTCTTGAGCTTGGTGCGCGCGGTGATGGTGGCGCTCAGCTGCTGGTCGGCCGTGGCGGGCAGGGCGCCCAGCTGGCCGGCCGAGATCTGCGCGTTCTGGGCGTTCAGCGCCGCAACAATGTCCGACGGCATCAGTGCAAATTTTTGCAGCAAGGCGGGGTTCATCCAGATGCGCATCGCGTATTCCGTGCCAAACACCCGCACTTCACCTACGCCATCGATGCGACCGATCACATCGACCACGCTGCTCGAAAGATAGTCGCCAATATCGGTCTGGCTCACGTTGGGGTCGGGCGAGGTGAAGCTGTAGGTGGTGAAGTAATCGCCCCCGCCCTTGGTCACGAACACGCCGCGGTTCTTCACCGCCTCGGGCAGGTTGCTCACCGCCGATTGCAGCTTGTTCTGCACCTGCACCTGCGCCACATCGATATTGGTGCCGGGGCTGAAGGTCAGCGTGGTGCGCGAGCGACCCGAGGCATCGCTGGTCGAGCCCATGTAGATCAGGTTGTCGATACCCGTCATCTGCTGCTCGATCAGCTGCGTGACCGAGTTTTCCACCGTCTCGGCCGAAGCCCCGGTGTAGCTGGCGCTGATGGTCACCCTGGGCGGCGCGCTGTCGGGGTACTGCTCCAGCGGCAGCGTGAAAATCGACAGTGCGCCGGCCAGCATGACGACGATGGCCAGTACCCACGCAAAAATGGGGCGGTTAATGAAAAACGGTGCCATGGTGGGGCTTGCAATCAGCGGGCGGCTGCGGGAGCTGCCGCAGCCTTGTCAGCCACGCCCTGGCCCGGCTTGGCATCGGGCGTGGTGCCGGGCTTCGCGGCAGGCTTGTCTTTGCCCGCGCCGACTGCGTCCACCGCTTGCGGGTTGGCAATATCGCCCGGCTTGATGCGCTGAAAGCCATCCACCACCACCACATCGCCTGCTTTCAATCCGCTGCTGACCAGCCAGCGGTTGCCCACCGCGCGTTCCACCTCAATCGGGCGGCGTGCGACCTTGTTGTCAGGCCCCACCACCAGCACGCTGGCCTGGCCGGCAATGTCGCGCGTCACCACCTGCTGCGGTACCAGCAAGGCTTCGGTGGACACGCCGGTGGGCAATTGCGTCTGCACGTACATGCCCGGCATCAGCACCCCATCGGGGTTGGGCACCACGGCGCGCAGGGTGACGGCGCCAGTGCTGGGGTTGACCTGCACGCCGGAGAACTGCAAGCGCCCTGCGTGCGCGTAGGTGCTGCCGTCTTCCAGTGCAATGCTGATGCGCACGGCGGCATCGCCCACGCGCTCAAAGCGGCCTGCCGCCAGATCGCGCTTGAGCTGCAACAACTCGCTGCTCGATTGGGTGATATCCACAAACATCGGGTCCAACTGGGACACGGTGGTGAGCACAGCTGGCTGATTGGCCGTAACCAGCGCGCCCGCATTGACGCTGGACAGCCCGGTGCGCCCGGAAATCGGCGAGACGATGCGCGTGTAGTTCAGGTTGATGCGCGCCGTGGCCAGCGCGGCCTGCGCCACCGCCACGTCGGATGCGGTTTGCTGCACCAGGGCCTGGCTCTCTTCGAAAGCCTGGCGGCTGATGGCATCGATGCGCACCAGCTCGGCGTTGCGCCTGGCGTTGACCTCGGCGGTGCGTGCCTGCGCCTGCGCTTTGGCCAGCGCTGCCTTGGCGGCAGCTTCGGTGGCCTGGTACGCCGCCGGATCAATCTGGTACAGAGGCTGGCCTGCTTTGACCAACGCGCCTTCGGTAAACAAGCGCTTCTGCACGATGCCGTTGATCTGCGGCCGGATATCGGCGCTCATGGAGGCGCTGGTGCGGCCAGGCAGTACGCTGCTGAGCGTCTGCGCTTGTGCTTGCAGGGTGATCACCCCGACCTTGACGGGCTCCTTGGCGGCGCTGCTGGATGTCTTGCCCGCAGCCGGCGCCTTGTCCGTGCAGCCTGAAAGAACCAGACCGCCAAGCAGCACGCCGACCACGAGTGCACAACAGCGCGCAAACGGCTGTCGATGCGGTACTGGGGATGCAGCGCGGGAGGCGCGAGCCGTCAAGGGGCGATCGGAATCGTGGGGCCGAAGGTGCATGGAAGAAGCCGTCCAGAAGTACGCGTGCATTGTGACAAGCCAATGTGTCCAATAGATAAAGTGGATTTTCAAGCCAGCGGGCAAAGATTTTCATGCCCCACGGCGCACCAGGTAGAGGCGGGTGTTGGCGCAGCGCGCCTACTCAGGCCGAGCGCAAAAAGTCGCGTATTTTTTGGCCTCTGGCGCTTACTGCACAAGCGCTTCTAGCTATAAAAAACCCCGCAAAAGCGGGGTTTTTTGGTGCAGCGCGGTGCTTACTGCTTGCGCGCCGCAATCGCCTTCTCGGCCATGTTCACCAAGTCAGCTCCTACCTGGCCCTTCCACTTGTTGTAGACCGGGCGGGTGGCCTGCACGAAGGCGTCGCGCTCGGCCGGGGTGAGCTGGGTCACGGTGACGCCCAGGCCTTCAATCTGCTTGAGCAGGGGTTTGTCGGCTTCAATCACGCCTTTGCGGGCCAGGGCAATTTCTTCCTTGCCGGCGTCAATGGCGGCTTGGCGCACGATCGCTTGGTCAGCCGGGGTCCAGCTGTTCCAGACTTCCTTGTTGACCACGAAGATCAGTGGGTCGGCAATGTAGCCCCACAGCGTCAGGTACTTCTGCGCCACGCTGTGCAGCTTGGCGGCGGTGAAGATGGCGAGGGGATTCTCTTGCCCATCCACCGCACCGCTGGCCATGGCCGGCTGGGCGTCGGACCAGCTCATTTGCGTGGGGTTGGCGCCCAGAGCGGTAAAGGTGTCGAGGAACAGCGGCGAGCCGACCACGCGAATCTTCAGGCCTTTCAAATCCGCCGGGGTCTTGATCGGGTGCTTGGAGTTGGAGATTTCGCGGTAGCCGTTCTCGCCCCAGGCCAGCGGCACGACACCGGCCTTGTCCAGCGTGGCAAACAGGCTCTTGCCGACTTCGCCCTGCGTCAGTGCGTCGATGGCGGCGTAGTCGGGCATCAGGAAGGGCAACGAGAACAGATTGAGCTGCTTGACCTGGGGCGACCAGTTGATGGTCGAGCCGATCGCCATGTCGATCACGCCCTGGCGCAGCGCGGAAAACTCACGCGTCTGGTCGCCCTGAATCAGCGAGACGCCGGGGTAGAGCTTGATGTTGATGCGGCCGTTGGTCCGCTCGCGCACCTTGTTGGCCCACAGTTCACCGCCCTTGCCCCAGGGGAAGGCGGTGCCGAGCACCAGCGACATGCGGTATTCGCTCTTGTAGTTGCTTTGCGCCAGTGCGGCGGGAGCGCTGAACGCCAGCGCGGCAGCGGCGGCCACGGCCGAGGTGAGGAAGGTACGCAGTTTCATAGGGTCAGTCTCCTTGTAAAAATCAATAGCCCAGATAGTGGGGCAGCCACAGCGCCAGTTGCGGCCAGACGATGACGCACAGCATGGCGACGCACATGGCGCCGACCAGCCACAGCACCCAGCCAGTGGTGTCTTCCATGCGCACGCCGGCAATGCGGCTCGAGACCATCAGGTTCACCGCCATCGGCGGGGTGAACTGGCCGATCGCGACGTTGAGGGTCAGGATCACGCCAAACCATACCGGGTCCCACTGGTAGTGGCGCAGGATCGGCATCATCAGCGGCACGAAAATCAGGAAGATCGAGATGCCGTCGAGGAACATGCCCAGCACGATCAGCATCAGAATGATCATCGCCAGCACCGCGCCTTCGCCCAGCCCGGAGTGCACGATGGCGTTGGTGATCGGGTCGATCACGCCCAGCGTCGAGAGCGAGAAGGCAAAAATGGCGGCGAGCGAGACCACCAGCAAAATTACCGCCGAAAGTTCACCCGCTTCGCGCAGGATGACGAACAGGTCGCGCACCCGAATGGTCCGGTAAATGACCATGCCGACAAACAAGCCGTAGAACACCGCCACCACGGCCGCTTCGGTCGGCGTGAACCAGCCTGCGCGCATTCCGCCCAGAATCAGCACCGGTGCTGCCAGGCCCCAGCTCGCTTCGCGCAGGCTGCGCCAGAACGGTGGGCGTGGCAAATCTGCTTCGAGCTGCCCCATGCGGTGGCGCCGCGCCAGCCACACGGTGGGAATTGCCAGCGCCAGACCCGCCAGCATGCCGGGAATCAAGCCAGCAGCAAACAGCGCCGGCACCGAGGCACCGGGTACCAGCACCGAATAGACGATGAAGGCGACCGAAGGCGGAATCAGGATGTCGGTCGAGGCGGCCGCCGCCACCACGCTGGCCGAGTAGGCAGGCGGGTAGCCGGCACGGCGCATGGCCAGCAGCATGACGCCGCCAATGGCCGCCGCCGTGGCCGGGCCGGAGCCGGAAATGCCGCCGAGGAACATGGCCACGCCAATCGCCACCAAGGGCAGCATGCCGGGGCCGCGCCCGACCATGGCCACAGCCAGGTTGACCAGCCGCGCCGCCACGCCGGAGCGGTCAAAAATGGCGCCCACCAGCACAAACATGGGTATGGCCAGCAGCGGGTATTTGCCCAGGCCGGCGTAGAAGTTCTGCGGCACCGCCAGCAGGCCAAACCACTGCGACTCCGCGTTGGCCAGTGCAATCGCGGCCGCGCCCGCCAGGCCGAGCGCCGCGCCGACCGGCACGCCCGCCAGCAAAAACACGGCAAATGCGGCAAACAGCAGGCTTGCGATCATGGTGCGGGTGGGCGGCGGGTAATGCGCAGCAGCAAGCCAAAAGCGCGCAAGGCGATCAGCGCTGTGAGCAGAGGGAACCATATCGAATACCACCACTGCGGCACGCCAATCCCGGGCGAGGTTTCGCCATAGCGGTAGTCGTCCCACACCAGTCGCACGCTCAGCGCTGCCATCAAAGTGAACAGCACCGCGACCATCAGGGCGCCCAGTTGCGCCAGACGCCGCCGGCGCATTGCGCTGCCGCCATTGGAGAAGAACTCGATGCGGATATGTCGGTCACGCGCCACAGCGGCCGAGCCGCCAACCAGCGCCAGCACGATCATCAGGAAAACGGAGAACTCTTCCGTCCAGGCAAATGAGGCGTCGGTGAAATAGCGCACCAGCACGTTGGCAAAAGTGATGAGCGCGAGCAGCGCCATGGCCAGCACCGTGAGCCAGTCTTCCAGCGCAAGCGAGCGGGGGGCGTCGTCGACAGGCGTGTCTGCTGACGGTAAAGATTCAAGTGGGGGCATGCAGAAAAAGGGGCAGGCGAGCTTGCAAACAACCGTCGGCGCGACAAGCGTGGCGCCAACGCAAAACATTATGCGTGCAAGGCAAGCCGACCAAACGCAGCGCGCAGGCGCCAGCGGATAATCCGGCGATGGAAACCAAATGGCTCGAAGATTTTGTCAGCCTGGCCGAGACGCGCAGCTGCGCCATGTCACGCAGCCGGCGTTCTCGCGCCGCATCCAGGCGCTGGAAGCCTGGGCCGGAACGGATCTGGTCGATCGCAGCTCCTATCCGACACGGCTCACCCCGGCCGGCCGCACGCTCTACGACCAGTCGCTGGAGATACTGCAATCGCTGCACAGCACGCGCGCGGTGCTGCGCGCGCACGGCAGCTCAAGCCAGGACATGATCGAGTTTGCGGTGCCGCACACACTGGCTTTCACGTTTTTCCCCGAATGGGTCTCGCGCATGCGCGAGCGCTTCGGCCCGTTCAAGAGCCGATTGATTGCACTCAACGTGCACGACGCGGTCATGCGCCTCGTGGAAGGCAGTTGCGATCTGCTGGTGACTTACCACCACGCTTCGCAGCCGTTTCAGCTTGACGCCAGCCGCTACGAAGTGCTCACCCTGGGGCAGGAAACGCTCGCGCCCTACGTGCGCCCCGGGCTCGACGGCCGGCCGCTGTACACGTTGCCGGGCAGTGCTGCCGAGCCGCTGCCTTATCTGGGTTACGCGCCTGGGGCGTACCTGGGGCGTGTTGCGGAGCTGATCCTGAAAGAGTCGCCGGTGCCCCTGCATCTCGATCGGGTGTACGAAACCGATATGGCCGAAGGGCTCAAGGCGATGGCACTCGAAGGCCACGGCGTGGCCTTTCTGCCGCTGAGCGCCGTCAAGAAAGATTTGCGCGCGCGCCGGCTGGTCAGTGCCGCACCTCAGGAACTGGCACCGCTGCAGATCACCATGGATGTGCGCATTTGCAGAGAACGCCCCGTTTCGCGCGATAGCAAGCACAGCAAGCGCGATGCGCTGTGGGACTTTTTGTCCGAACAATGCCGCCAAAGCAGTGCGCCGGTGCGCCCATGATTGTTTTGCATGAAACTTCGCGCTATTGGCATTAGAGTGCGGCGGCTGGTCCTCATACACTCCCGCGTCTTGTCCATCCCCTCACATCTGGTTGCAACCGGCCGCACATCATGAAACTTGTCTCTCGCTTGGCGTGGTTTTTCGTGGCAGCGGGCGCAAGCGCATCGTGCCTTGCAGCTCCTGGCGTGCTGGACCGAGTGCTCGCCGGCGGCAAGCTGGTGATTGCCTACCGAGAGTCTTCCGTGCCGTTCTCTTACGTGAACGAGCAAACGGGCAAACCTGTCGGTTATGCGCTGGACCTTTGCCTGCGCATTGCCGAGACGGTGCGGCGGCAGACGGGCAAGAAGGACATGGCGGTCGAACTGGTACCCGTCACCTCGGCCAATCGGGTCGCCACGGTGGCCGAAGGCAAGGCCGACATGGAATGCGGATCGACCACCAACAACGCCGAGCGGCGCAAACTGGTTGCCTTCACCATTCCGCACTACATCACTGGCGCGCGCCTGTTGGTCCCGGCCACCAGCGCTGCCAACGGGCTGAAGGACCTCTCCGGGAAAACAGTGGTTTCCACCAAAGGCTCCACACCCTTGAGCGCGGTGCAGCAAGCAAACCGTGCGCATTTGATGGGCCTGAACATCGTCGAGGCGCCGGACCACATCCGAGCCGTCGAGATGGTTGAGAACGGGCAAGCCGACGCCTTTGTGATGGACGACGTGCTGCTTTTCGGTCTCAACGCCGGTCGTCCCAACCCGCAGGCACTGAAGATAGTGGGACGATTCGTGACCACCGAGCCGCTGGCGATCATGCTTGCGCCGACCGACGCAGCGTTCAAGAAACTCGTGGACGACGAAATGCGCCGCTTGATCACCACACGCGAAATCTATGGCATCTACGAGAAATGGTTCCAACAGCCCATTCCGCCGCAGAACCGTTCGCTGAACTTGCCGGTGAACTATTTGATGCGGGATTTCTGGAAATACCCGACCGACAAAGTTCCTTTCTGAAATTCATTGGGCGCCGGCGGAAACTTCGTGCCGCGCACCCTAGAATCCGCCGTTCCAGGCACCTAACCCAAGGAGACAAAAGCATGAAAAAAAATCTGTTGGCTGCGGCCATCGTAGCGCTGGCTGCGGGTAGCGCCTTTGCGCAGGCAAGCGACACGCTGGCGAAAATCAAGGGCTCGGCGAGCATCACGCTGGGCGTGCGCGAGTCGTCCGGTCTGTCGTATACGCTGGGCAATGGCAAGTACGTCGGTTTTCATACCGAAATGGCCGAGCGCATCATCGACGACCTGAAAAAGGACCTCGGCCTGGCCAAGCTGGACATCAAATACCAGCCTGTTACTTCGCAAAACCGCATTCCGCTGGTCACCAACGGCACGGTGGACCTGGAGTGCGGCTCCACCACCAACAACACCGCCCGTCAAAAGGACGTGGCGTTTGCGGTGACCACCTATGTGGAAGAAGTGCGCATGGCAGTCAAGGCCAACTCCGGCATCAACTCCATCAAGGATCTCAAGGGCAAGACCGTTGCCACCACCACCGGCACGACCTCGGTACAAACCCTGCGCAAGAACGAGCGCGCTGGCAACCTGGACTTCAAAGAGGTTTACGGCAAAGACCATGCCGACAGTTTCCTGATGGTGGAAACCGGCCGCGCCGATGCGTTTGTGATGGATGGCTCCATCCTGGCGGCCAATATCTCCAAGGCCAAGAACCCGCAGGATTACAAGATCGTCGGAGAAGTGCTGTCTGTGGAACCTATCGCCTGCATGATGCGCAAGGACGACCCGGCGTTCAAGAAGGCAGTGGACGACTCCATCAAGCGCCAAATTGCTGACGGCTCACTGGCCAAGCTGTACGACAAGTGGTTCATGCAGCCCGTGCCTCCTACCAACACCAAGATCGGCCTGCCGATGTCTGAAGCCACCAAGGAAGCCTGGGCACATCCGAACGACAAGCCCATGGAAGACTACGCCAAGAAGTAAGGCGGTGGGAGTTGCAGGCCCCCTTCGAGCCGTCGGTTCGGGGGGGCTTTTTTGTGGCGCCTTGGTGCCGGAATGGAAAGGCTTCCTATGAGCTGGGATTGGCAGGTGTTCTGCACGGACACCTTGGATCAGGCCGTTGTGCCGGGCTGCTTTGGCAAGGGCGGCGATGTGACCTACCTCGACTGGCTGCTGTCGGCCTGGGGTTGGACGGTGTCGGTGTCGCTGCTCTCGCTGGCGCTGGCACTGGTATTGGGTGGGCTGATCGGCACGCTGCGCACTCTGCAGGGGCGCCCCTGGATCGTGCGGTTAGGCAATGCCTGGGTGGAGCTGTTTCGCAACATTCCGCTGCTGGTGCAGTTGTTCCTGTGGTACCACGTGCTGCCCTCGTTCTTCCCGTCGCTGCAGCGCGTGCCGGGCTTTGTGCTGGTGGTGTTTGCGCTTGGCCTGTTCACCTCGGCGCGTATTGCCGAGCAGGTGCGCTCGGGGCTGGAGTCGCTGCCGCGCGGTCAGCGCTACGCCGGCATGGCGGTCGGTTTCACCACCTTTCAGACCTACCGCTACGTGTTGCTGCCCATGGGGCTGCGCATCATCATCCCGCCGCTCACCAGCGAGACCATGAACATCTTCAAGAACTCGTCCGTGGCCTTTGCGGTGTCGGTGGCCGAGCTGACCATGTTCGCCATGCAGGCGCAGGAGGAGACCTCGCGCGGGATCGAGGTCTATCTGGCCGTGACCGGCCTCTATGTGCTGTCGGCCTTCGCCATCAACCGCGTCATGGCCTTCATCGAGAAACGCTCGAGCGTCCCCGGTCTGATCGCGGTCAGCAATGTCGGGGGGCACTGACATGAAGCTTGCACTCGACTTCTCGTTCTACAACTGGGACCTGCTGAGCAACTTCGTGCTCAAGGGCCTGTACTTCAGCGTGATGCTGACGGTGGTAGCCACCATCGGCGGCGTTATCTGCGGTACCGTGCTGGCGCTGATGCGGCTCTCGGGCCGCAAATGGCTGATGGCACCCGCGGTCATCTACGTCAACGGCATGCGCAGCATCCCGCTGGTGATGGTGATTCTGTGGTTCTTCCTGCTGATGCCCGCCATCATCGGCCGCCCGATTGGCGCAGAAACCTCGGCGGTCGTGACCTTTATTGCCTTTGAGGCGGCGTACTTCAGCGAGATCATGCGCGCCGGCATCCAGTCGATATCGCGCGGCCAGGTGTCTGCCGGCATGGCAATGGGAATGACTTATGGGCAGAACATGAAGCTCATCATCCTGCCGCAGGCGTTTCGCAACATGCTGCCGGTGCTGCTCACGCAGACCATCATCCTGTTCCAGGACACCTCGCTGGTCTA
>JAUCDU010000017.1:0-15892 GCA_034674825.1 Giesbergeria sp. | reverse complement strand
GGCAGCCAGTGTGCTGGTTGGCGAGACCATGGGCGCGTTCACACGACAGTCGTCGGGCCGTGGGAATGCGCCTTTGTGCTCGCCCGACCGGACCAGAACCTTCCCATGACGCTCCTGTCCATTGCCCTGTTGTCGCTGGCCATGTCCACCGACGCCTTCGCCGCCGCCGTCGGGAAAGGCATGGCGCTTGAGCGCCCGCATTGGCGCGAAGCCTTGCGCACGGGCGCCATTTTTGGCGTCATCGAAGGCACGACCCCGCTCATCGGTTGGGGCCTGGGCTTTGTCGCTGCCGACTACGTGAAAGCCTGGGACCACTGGATTGCCTTCGTGCTGCTGCTGGGTCTGGGCGCGCATATGGTGCTCAACGGCGTGCGGCCAAGCGATACCCATGCCATCAAAAAACCCGCGCGCCACGGCTTCTGGGTGCTCGCGCTGACGGGTTTTGCCACCAGTGTCGATGCCATGGTGGTGGGCGCCGGCCTGGCATTTCTGAACGTGCCCATCCTTCCCGTCGCCTTGGCCATTGGCGGCACCACCTTGGTCGCCGTTACCGTCGGCGTGATGGCCGGTCGGGTGCTGGGGCGGGCCGCCGGCCGCAGCGCGGAAATTTTCGGCGGGGTGGTGCTTGTAGGCCTCGGCGCGACCATTCTGGCCGAACACCTGGGCGGCAGGGCTTAGTTCGAAGGCGGCTCGTCTTCGGCCGCTGTCCGATCCTGCGCCGCCGAAGCAGCGTCTTGTGGCGGCTGCGCCTGCCGGGCGGTACCAGCGGCCTCGCCTCCCATGACACCGACAATCGTGCCCACCGTGCCGCCAACCAACACGCCCACAGGCCCTCCCAGCAGCGCGCCACCCGCGGCGCCGGCGGCCATGCCGGCCATGGCGCCTCCTCCCACATAGGCCGATTTGGCTTCGCGCTCGGCTTCTTGCGGACTCAGCCCGAACTGCGCCTCGGGCTCGGGGTCCTGAGAAGGAATGCCGTGGCCGGGCGCGGCCTGTTCGGCCAGGTCTGGATCTTCGGTGGTCTCCAGGGTCGGGTGCGGTCGATCAACTTTGGGCGCATTCATGGCGGCCTCCTTTCGCTGTTGCGAGGCGTCGGTGCGCCTCCTCGTCCCTTTGTACGGCGCAAACAGGGCAGGGGCAGCGGTCCTATCGGCCCTGAGCGCGTAGGACGGAGCCCAGCAATGCCCGGCTACACCGACAAAACCGACACCGTCTTGGTCAGCAGATACGCCTCCAGCGCCTCCGGGCCGCCCTCGGAGCCGTAGCCCGAATCCTTGATGCCGCCAAACGGCATCTCGGCCGACGTCACCGCGCCCTGGTTGATCCACAGCATCCCGACCTCAATGCGGTTGGCAAGCTGGTGCGCCGTGGTGATCGACTGGGTGAAGGCATAGCTCGCCAGGCCATAAGGCAGGCGGTTGGCCTCGGCAATGGCTTCGTCCAAGGTATCGAAACCGCGAATTGCAGCCACCGGACCAAAAGGCTCGTCGTTGAACACGCTGGCGTCCAGCGACACGCCGCCGAGCACTGTGGGAGCAAAGAAATTGCCGTCGCCAGGCAAGCGCTTGCCCCCGGTGAGCAGGTCGGCACCGCTGTGCTCTGCGTCCCGCATCAACGCGTCCATGGCCTTGAGGCGCCGCGGGTTGGCCAGCGGCCCCATGCGCGTCTCGGCCTGCAGGCCGTCGCCGACCTTGAGCTTCTCGGCGTACTGCACCATGCCGTCGGTAAAGGCCTGGCGCACGCTGTTGTGCACCAGAAAGCGCGTTGGCGAAATGCACACCTGCCCCGCATTGCGAAACTTGGCGCCCGCCATGGCCTTGACGGCAACGGCCACGTTGGCGTCTTCGGCCACGATCACCGGGGCGTGACCGCCCAGCTCCATGGTGGCGCGCTTCATGTGCTGGCCAGCGAGCGCGGCGAGCTGCTTGCCCACCGCCGTGGAGCCGGTGAACGTGATCTTGCGAATGACGGGGTGCGCAATCAGGTAGGAGGAGATTTCGGCCGGGTCGCCGTACACCAATCCCACCGTTCCCGGCGGCACGCCAGCGTCAACAAAGGCCTGCAGCAGCGCCGCGGGCGAGGCCGGAGTTTCTTCCGGCGCCTTCACCAGGAAGGAGCAGCCGGTGGCCAGCGCCGCGCCCAGCTTGCGCACGATCTGGTTGATGGGAAAGTTCCAGGGCGTGAACGCCGCCACCGGGCCCACGGGCTCCTTGAGCACCATCTGCTGCATGTCCATGCGGCGCGCTGGCACGATACGTCCGTAGACGCGCAGGCCTTCGTCGGCAAACCAGTCGAGGATGTCGGCGCCGGCCAGCACCTCGCCGCGTGCTTCCAGCAGCGGCTTGCCCTGCTCCTGGGTCAACAACCGGGCGATGGCGTCCGCACGCTCGCGCACCAGCGCTGCAGCCTTGCGCATGGTTTGCGCACGGGTGTGGGCGGGCGTGGCGCGCCAGGCTTCAAAGCCGCGCTGCGCAGCCGCAAGCGCGCGGTCCAGATCGGGCTTGCCGGCGTGTGCCACCTGGGCCATGACGGCGCCTGTCGCCGGATTGACGACGTCGATGCGCTTGCCGCTCTGGGCGTCCTGCCACTGGTTGTCGATCAGCAGCTGGGTGCTCGGGTAGGGGGTGAGGGCAGCGGTGTCGGTCATGGTTCTCCTTGGGCGATGCACTGGCATCGGATGGGCGGTTCAAACCGCACCGCTCAGCTTGAATGGTGCGGCGGCAGTTCGCTCCATTCTGCCCACAGGGACGCGCTGGCGCTGAGCGTGCGCCGCAGAACCCCTCATTCGAAGGGCTCTCGGCACGCAATTCAGAACGGCGCGTTATTTGGGTCGGTATCGACCGGCACGGTGGCAGGACCGGTCACGCTGCCCGAAGAACCCACGCGGACCGGCGCAGCGTCCGGCGCAGTCCCTGGCGCAGCAAAAGCCGCCGCCACACCGGGCTGCGCCTCGCCGCCCAGCGCTTCCAGCAGGTCGGGCAGCAGGCGCGAGATTTCACCGGTGGCAATCGCCACATCGGTATCAAAGCCGCCGTCGTCGGCGCCCTTGTCCTCGAACACGGTGTCCAGAAACGCCAGCTTCTTGATCTGCAGGCCTTCTGTCAGCATGAACGACACCCGGCCGTCCCAGGTCAGCGCGAGCTTGGTCGGCAGCTTGCCGGCGGCGATGTGGGCCTGCACCTCTTCGATGTCGAGCGGATGCCGGGCGTAGCGCACCACCGCCTTGGCCTCGTCGGCCGCCTTGAGCTCGCACTCGCGGTCGACGCTGAAGCCGGCGGGCGGCTCCTGGCTGGCCCGCCAGTGCGCCATCGCCGCCTGCGGGCTGGTCTTGGTGTGCAGCAGCGCCAGCGCGAAACCGGGCAGCGCCTCGGTCAGCAGCGTGACGACTTCGTCGGCGCGCGCCTGGCTGGAGGTGTCGAGCACCAGCGTACGCGCCGCCTGGTCGATCCAGACCCACATGGAACCCTGTTTGGTGAACGCCATCGGCAGCAGATCAAGCAGCGCTTCGTCCTTGAGTTCGCGTTTTTCCTTCTTGCCCGGTTTGCGGCCGGTTTCCTGCTCGATGCGCTCCAGTTTTTCGTTGACGCGCCGCGCCACCACCGAGCCGGGCACCACTTTCGCCTCTGCCATGAAGCGCAACACCCATTGCCCGCCCACCGATTCGGCGAGCAGGCCATGCGCCTCGCCGCGCGGCGGCACCCAGCCGACCGAACGCTCTTGCGTGGCGCCGCATTCTGCAAAGGGAGCGCGGGACAAAGCCTCTTCAAGCTGCGCAAGATCACACTGCCAGCCGGGGGCAATGCGGTACACGATCATGTTCTTAAACACTGGGGAATCCTTTGGTGACGGGGCACAGCACGCACGCGCTGCGCCGCCCGGGAGAAAACGAAGGGGGATTGTCGCGGCCTGCTGGGGCAGGCGGATGTCGTGCACTTACTAATTTGATAGCTATAAATCAAATACAGATAAGCGCTAGAGTTGCTTTTTACCAATATTTCCGGCCTGCGCAATGCGCCGGAAGCCATGAAACTTTACACAGCCTCACGCAGCACGCACGGCAGGCTTACAAGGCCGCGCAACACTGGGACCCAACACGAACACAAGGTTCGCGCCCACTGAAAGGATTCTCCATGACCTCGTTCACCCACCGCCTCGTCGCCGCCGCAGCCTGTGCTGCACTGGCCCTCCCCGTGCTGGCCCAGAACCGCCCAGCCACCACCCCTGGCGCTGAAGGAGCGGCAAGCACGCTTCAGCAGCCACGTGAGCAGCGCGCCGAGCGCCAGGCCAAACGCCAGCAATGGCAAGAAAAGCGGGCTGAGCGCCAAGCCGCACGACTGGCCGAGTTGAAGCAGCAGCTTGCACTCACCGAGGCGCAGCAGCCTGCCTGGACCCGCTTCACCGAAGCCCTGCAAACCCGCGGCAACTTTGCCCGGCCGGACCGCAGCAGCATGGAAAAGCTCACCACGCCTGAGCGCATCGACCAGATCCGCGCCATGCGCACGCAGCGCAATGCCGCCATGGATGCACGCCTGGATGCGACGAAAGCGTTCTACGCAGAACTGCAGCCCGAGCAGCAGCGCAGTTTTGACGCAGCTTCCAGCCGCATGATGGGCAAAGGCGGCCCCGGCGGAAAACGCCACATGCGCCACCATGGAGCGCAAGGCGGGCACATGCACGACCAGGCTGCTAATGCCCAGCGAAGCGCAAACTGATCAAAACGTCGCTGGCGTAACTATTCGTTCGCGGCCTACACACCTGTGCAGGTTCGCGAGCTAGTCTTTGCTCTGTCCCGGGGTGGTTCCGCATTCGCCGGATCCCGATGGGCAGCAGAGGCAACCATGGCCGCACGGCGCAACCTGTTTACTAGCTTTCCCGCCACCCTTGCGGTGGCATGTCTGGCTTTTTCCAGCATCGCGTCTGCACAGAGCGAAAGGTCGCAGACCACGCCGGGCATCTACATCCAGGCAGGCGGCACGCAAATGGAAACACAGGCTTGGACCATAGGCGCCACCCTGCCGTGGCAGAGTTGGGAACGCAGTTTCTGGGGCGCTGAAGTCCGCGGCTATTGGGACATCTACCTCAGCCAATGGACAAGCAACCTGCGCGATGAACGCAATGAAAGCCCGCGCACCACATTGTTCGGTATAACGCCCAGCTTTCGATTCACACCCGACGGCGGAACATCGCCTTGGTTCTTCGACGCCGGCGTGGGCGCCACGCTCGCCAACCACCGCTACGTCACGCGGAACAAGACTTTCAGCACGCGCTTCAATTTCGCCACCCACCTGGGCGTTGGCGTCTTGCTGGGCGCCCAGCGGCAGCATGAGCTTCAACTGCGGCTGGAACATGTCTCGAATGCCGGCATCAAGAAGCCGAATCCGGGCGCAAATTTTCTACAGCTGCGCTACGCCCTGCACTTCTGACCTCGCAGCAAATCCGCTGCAGCCTGTGGAAAAACCTGGGGACAGATGGCGCACAAGATGCCACTTATCCACAAGCTGAGATCAAAGCGGAAAGTTGTTCCTTCCGAGCGCGCTGCGCAAACGCCCAGCGCCACAGACCTCTACAGCTCGCAAACCGTTGATCTGGAAAGAAAATAAACCCTTATCCACAGATTTGACGCGCCCTCTACTACTGCTACTAATGAATTAAAGAAGATAAGAAGAAGATAGAAAGGCCCACCTGGTGAACTGATTCCCCGAAGGTGCGGCCTCGAAAAGCCGTGCTTGCAATTGAAATATTGCGTATCTGGGCGACCAAATGTTTATGTCTGCCGGCCTGCTTGCCGTGCAGGACAAGCAGATCGATCAAAAGCGCGCGTGGCCCGAGCGCTCGCTCAGCAGCGCTGTCATGGTTTCGAGCGGCATCGGTTTTTCGTACAGATAGCCCTGGAAGGTCATACAGCCGGCCTGCAGCAGCATTTCGCGCTGCTCCAGGGTCTCCACCCCTTCGGCAATGACATCGAGCCTCAGAGCGGCGCTGAGCGCCACTATCGTGTCCACGATGGCGGCGTCATTGGGATCGCTGAGCAGGTCGCGCACAAAGCTCTGGTCGATCTTGAGCTGTTGCAGCGGCATGCGCTTCAAATAGTTCAGACTGGAGTAGCCGGTGCCAAAGTCGTCCAGGGAAAAACCCACGCCCAGAACGCGCAGCGCCTCCATGGTGGCAATGGTGGCTTCGACATCGTCCACCAGCACGCTTTCAGTGAGCTCGAGCTTGAGGCGGCGTGCCGGGGCGTCGGTGACCGCCAGTATGCGTTTCACGTCCTGCACAAAGTTCGCGTTGCGAAACTGCCGCGAACTGACGTTCACGGCCATGCTCAGGTGGCGCAGCGACGGGTCGGATTGCCAGCCAGCCAGTACCTTGCACGCGGTGTGCAGCACCCAGCGGCCCAAGGTCAGGATAAGCCCGGTCTCCTCGGCCACCGGAATGAAATCGCTGGGCGATACCAGGCCACGCTGCGGGTGTTGCCAGCGCGCCAGCGCCTCCACGCCCAGCCAGCTGCCATCGTGGCGCACCTGGGGCTGGTAGTGCAGCAGGAATTGCCCTTGCGCCAGCGCGGCACGCATGTCGGATTCCAGCTCGGCACGGGCGCTGACAACGGCCTGCATATGCGGGTCGTAGAAACGCAGCGTGTTGCGCCCACCGCTTTTGGCCTGGTACATCGCCAGGTCGGCCTGCTTGAGCAGATCGCCCACCGTGATCTCATTTGCGCCAAAAGGCGCAATGCCGATACTGGGCGTGGTGCGGTAGTGGGTGCCATCGAGCTGGTAGGGCTGCGCCAGCGTGATCAGAATCTTCTCGGCCGCCACGCGCGCGTCCAGTGCCAGGGCACCAGGCTCGCTGCTCAGCGATTCCAGCAGCACCACAAACTCGTCGCCCCCAAGGCGTGCCACGGTGTCGCTGTCGCGCACACAAGTCTTGAGCCGCGTCGCGACATACTGCAACAGCAGATCCCCCTTGTCGTGGCCCAGGGTGTCGTTCAGCGTCTTGAAGTTGTCCAGATCAATGAACAGCATTGCCCCGCCTTCGCTGCTGCGGCTCGCATTGGCTAAAGCTTGGCGTGCCCGGTCCATCAACAGCATGCGGTTGGGCAGACCGGTCAGCGCGTCGTAGAACGCCAGGCGCTGGATTTCACGTTCGGTGGCCTTGCGCTCCTGAATGTCGGTGTTGATGGCAAGAATGCTGTTTGGCGCACCGGCCTCGCCGTTGATCAGTGTCCAGCGCCCTTCTACGTCGATGGTGTGGCCGTCCAGGTGGCGTTGCGCCATCTCGCCCGTCCAACCGCCCTGCTCCAGCACTGCGGTCGAGGCACGCTCGAAACTGCTTCTGTCCAGATGCAGCAGCGCATCCATGCATTGCCCTACGGCCTGATCTCGCGTCCAGCCGTACAAGCGTTCTGCCCCCTGGTTCCAGTAGGTGATCTTGTTTCCCAGATCGCGCACGATGATGGCATCGCGCGCCTGGTCGAGCAACGAAGCCTGGTGCCGGATGTGCGCGTCTGCCGCCAGGCGTTCGATCTCTGCCGACGCCCGGGAGGCAAAGATCTGCAGGGTTGATTGCGCAAAAGTCGTGTCCTCCAGGGGTTTGCGAAACATGACAAACAGCATGCCTATGACCGCACCATCGCCGTCACACAGCTGCTGGCCCACGTAGGCTTGGGCCGGTGTGCGTGCAAGCACCACCCCATCCGGGAACTGGGCCCGCAAATCACGCGGGAAACACACCTGGGGCTGATTCGCCAGCAAGGCGCTCGGGGTGCCGATCAGCGGATATTCCGCATTGGGCGCGAGGCTACCGTCGATGACCAGCGCCAGCGTCGCAAGGCGTTCAGGCTGCCCCTGCGCGCCGGGAATGAAGCGGCCCAGACAGGCAGACTGGGCCCCAAGGGCGGCGGCCATGTTCTGCACCAATCGCACAAAAAATTCCGTTCCATTGGCAGCGGAAACACTCGCGGCAACTTTGAGCACCGACGCCTGCATGCGCTGCTGCGCCTGCCGGGCGCGCAGGCTCAGCATGCCGAACGCAAGGTCCTTGGCCAATTCGTCCAGAAGCTCACTTTCATGCAGACTCATCTGCAGAACTTCTGAAGCGTAGAGATACAGCACCCCGAACGTGTGCTGGTCGTCCTTCAACGGCAGACAAATCAAGCCACGACAGCCGAGCAGACTGAGCCGATCGTTCATCCCGGCATAGCCCGCTGCCGTGTGCACGTCTGCCACGATTACGGCTTTTCCGCTGCGAATGGTTTCACCGCCGGGGCCATGGCTGCGTGGACTTTCGGTGTCCCACGAAAGCCCCAGGCCTGCCAGATAGCCCGATTCGTCGCCCGCGCGGGCGACGCACTCGATCGACTTGTGGACATCGTCGCGCGCCAGCCCGACCCAGGCCATGCGGTAGCCGCCAAGCGCTACCGTGATGCGGCACACGGCGGTCAGCAGATCGGCCTCGGACGTGGCGCGCACAATGGCTTCGTTGCAGGCGCTGAGCAGGTGGCGCGCTCGGCCCATGCGCGCGATTTCGCGCTCTACGGCAAGCCGTCTGGTGATGTCGATGGCCATGGACTGGAGCGCCGGAACGCCATCGAAAGCCACCGCGTGCGAGGTGATTTCAACGTCCATGTGCCGACCGTCCTTGCGCCGGTGCTGGATGCGCAGCACAACCGGTTCGGGTGCAGCGTCCAGCGCCAGCAAGGCCTCTATTTGCGCATCAAAATTGCCGGACGGCCACAAGTCGGTGAGGCTCATGGTGAGCAACTCTTCGCGCTTGTAGCCGAAAGCGCGCTCCATGGCCTCGTTGACAGCCAGCAGCGGCAGCCGAGCGTTCAGGGCGCATACCCACATCGGTTGCGGATGTGCCTGAAACAGGCTTTCATACTGCTGTTGCGACACCCGAAGCTGCGCGGCGACCTGACGCAGCATGAGCAAAGCGCCCACCGATTCACTGAGAATTTCGAGGTGCGCCAGGTCGCGCTCGGAAAATGCCCCGTCCACGCCCGACCACACCTTGAACGCACCGACCACGCTGCGGTCGCGCCGCAAAGGTACTTCGAGACTGGAGCGCAACTGCAACCCTGGCTGCGCCGAAGCAAGGGCCCAACCCGCCTGACCTGGGTCACTGCAGCGGACCGCCTGCCCCGTGCAAATGGTCGGCCAGCTGGGACATTCCGACAGCGCCAAGCGCTGCCCCGCCACACGCGCCGGGCTGCCGGTGGCGGTCACACAGCGCAGTCCATCGGTTTCGAGCAGTTCGATGCTCGCGCCTTCTGCGTGGGTGGCATCCAGCGCGGCCTGCACTGCGTGCTGCAAAAACGCTTGTTCGCTGAGCGACGGAGAAGACAGTTGCTGCTGCACCTGCACCAGCACGGCATGCATGCGCGCCTCGTGCTGCGCGTCCTGCGCGTCCTGCGCCAGTGCTGCCCATGCCTGGTTTGAGCCCCCATGTGGCGCAGGCGCATCTTGCGCGTGTGGCGCCAGAGCAGTACCGGCAATGGGTGCGGTCATGGTGGATCGGGGCCTCTGTTTAAACAGCGGCTTGCGCGTGGCAAACGTCACATAACGGAATTGCTACAAGTTGAATCCAATATACACGGATGCGCCTTACGTCACTGTGCATTTACCGGTGCGGCGCTTGCGCACTGCTGCGGCAAGACCAGCGAGTACGGGCGCTGTCTGCGCCACGCTGATGCAGGCATCCGTGACCGACACGCCGGGGCGCAGCGCCTGGCCCGCGACGGCATCTTGCCGACCTTCCTGCAAGTGGCTTTCGATCATCAGGCCGACGATGCGCGCGTCGCCTGCCGCCACCTGTCCTGCGACGTCTTCGGCCACGGCGATCTGGCGCTGGTGCTGCTTGCTGCTGTTGGCGTGCGAGACATCGACCATGACCTGCTCACGCAGCCCCGCTTCGCGCAGCAGCGCGCAAGCGGTTTGCACTTCGGGCGCGCTGTAGTTGGGCGTTTTGCCGCCGCGCAGAATCACATGGCAGTCGTCGTTGCCGCGCGTCTCGAAAATGGCGGCCTGGCCCATCTTCGTCATGCCGATGAAGGCGTGCGGTGCCTGCGCCGCCAGCATGGCGTCGCGCGCCACCTTCACGCCACCATCGGTGCCGTTCTTGAAGCCCACCGGGCAGGACAGGCCGCTGGCCAGCTGGCGGTGGCTCTGGCTCTCGGTGGTGCGCGCACCGATCGCGCCCCAGCTCACCAGATCGCTGATGAACTGCGGGCTGAGCAGGTCGAGGAACTCGGTGCCCACCGGCAGGCCCAGCGCCAGCACGTCGAGCAGCAGCTGGCGCGCCATTTCAAGCCCCTGGTTGATGGCAAAGGTGCCGTCCATGTGCGGGTCGTTGATGTAGCCCTTCCAGCCCACGGTGGTGCGCGGTTTTTCGAAGTAGACGCGCATCACCACCAGCAACTCGTCTGCATGTTCGTCGGCTTGCGCCTTCAACCAGCGCGCGTACTCCAGCGCCTGGCCGTGGTCGTGAATCGAGCACGGGCCGACGACCACGATCAGGCGGTCGTCCTGCCCATGCAACACGCGTGAGATGGCCGCGCGGCTGTGCTCGACCAGCTTTTGCGTAGCCTCGGGCACCGGCAGCCATTCGTCCAGCAGCGCAGGGGAAATGAGCGTGCGCACGGCCTTGATGCGCGTGTCGTCGATGCGCGTGCTGTCGTGCTGGGTGGAGGCGGGTTCGTGTGAGCGCGGCTGGTAGGTCATGGGCCGATTGTCGCGCGCCGGCACTGCTGCAGCGCCGTGCTCGGCGACTCAGGGCCGGCGGAACTGCTGGTTCTGGCGTGCCCAGTAGCCCGAACCCAGAACATCGAGCCGCACCTCGCCACCGGTGGAAGGTGCATGCACGAAACGTCCACCGCCGACGTAAATGCCCGCATGGGTGGGCCGCCCGCCGCGCCCGAAGAGCACCAGGTCACCGGTGCGCAGTTCGCTGCCGGCCACGGGCGCGCCCCAACCATCCAGCTGGGCCACCGTGCGCGGCGGCGGCGTGCCGACCTCGCTGCGGTACACATAGCCGATCAGGCCGCTGCAATCGAACCCTCCGGCAGGCGTGTTGCCGCCATAGCGGTAGGGCGTGCCCACCAGGCCCAGGGCGTGAATGGCAATGCTGCTGGCCTGATCGCCCGAAAGACTGGCGTGTGGGCTGTGGCTGGCGCGCACCCCCGGGGCAGTGCTGCAACCGCCGAGCAGCGCAGCCACCAGGCCCAGAGCCACAAGGCCTGGCAAAGTGCGCGTGGTCCACGGTACAAAAATATGCATAAAAACAGGGCCTATCGCTTTAGCAGCATGCGTTGACAGCTATGCACATGGTAGCATCCGATGTCAGCGCACGGCGCCGCTTCCTGCTCTGAAAGCTGGCGGCATGAGCGCTGCAGCTGCATCGAAGCAGTGCCGGTGCCGAACCGCTGCGCGCGTATTTCTGCCGTGGATTTGCACGACCAGTGCCTGGCAGGTGTGCGGCAGCAGGGTTGCGTGCCGCTGGCGCACAATGACCTCCTCTCTCTCAGGCGCGCAGCCTCGGCGCTGCGTTCGTAAAAATGCCTGGCTATGCCACCAAGCAGGAGTGCATCGCCATCGTGGGTGTTGCCGATT
Source organism: Giesbergeria sp. (assembly GCA_034674825.1). Lineage (GTDB taxonomy): Bacteria > Pseudomonadota > Gammaproteobacteria > Burkholderiales > Burkholderiaceae_C > Simplicispira. The sequence continues at coordinate 4,289 of JAUCDU010000017.1, read as the reverse complement.
TGCAGATTCGCTCCCTGCTCAACCACCAACAGTTCTCCGATCCGCTGGGGCTCGCGCTGCGCGTGGGCATTTCGTCGGCCACCTGGCCGATCTTCGGCCTGCTCTGGCCTTCGGCCGCGCGGCTGGCGCAGCGGCTGGCAACGCGCAAATTCCGGCTGGGCGAGCGCGTGCTCGAGCTGGGCTGCGGCCTTGGCCTGCCCAGCCTGGTCGGACACCGGCTGGGCCTGGACATGACGGCCAGCGATTGCCACCCGCTCGCCTCGCGGTTTTTGCGTGCCAACCTGAAGCTCAATGGCTTGGCGCCAATGGCCTATCGACACGGCGCCTGGGACGCGCCAGAGCCACCACCGGCGGGCGCGCATTCGACCACGCTGCGGGGCCGCTACGACTTGCTCGTCGGCAGCGATCTGCTTTACGACCGGGACGCAAGCAACGCGCTGGCCGGCTTCATTGGCCGCCACGCAAGCCCGCAGGCCGAGGTCTGGATCGTCGATCCGGACCGCGGCAACCGCGCCGGCTTTCTGCGCCAGATGCTGGCGCTGGGATTCACCGCCGAGCAGGAGCGTTTGGATGCGCCGGCATCGGGCGCTGCACCCGCCTACAAGGGTCGCCTGCTGCGGTTTTTGCGATAGCGGCGCGGCCGCCTTAACGGTGCTTGCGGCGCTGCTTGCTGCGTGGTGCGCAGACTTTGGCCGCCAGGCCCAGCGCACTACGGGACAGCGCGTCGGCTGCGCCGTTGCGGGCGCGCGGAATCCATTGAAGTTCCACCTGCGCGAACCGCTGGAGCGCCCGGTAGGCCTGGTCGAACAAAGGTGCAAGGCGCGCGATCGGCAAGGCCGCAGGCGTGCTGAGCTGGTCCACCAGCACCCGGCTGTCGCTGAACACGCGCAGCGCGATGCCAGCCGCAGGCACCTGTTTCGACAGCCACTGCAGGCATTGCAGCAGGGCCTGCAGTTCGGCCTCGTTGTTGCAGCCAATGTCGGTGGTGGCGATGGACAGCCGGTGCCGTACCACGCCGTCCGGCCCGATGAGCACGCCGCCCAAGCCCATGCGCCCCGGGTTGGGCAGAGCGCTGCCGTCGCAATACAGCTCCCACTGTGGCAATGGGGTGGTCGCCAAGGGCATGCGGGACTGCGCTTTCAGGCCGAGGCATGCTGCGCCAGCAGCGCAGCCACGGCGGCCTTGGTGCAGCGCTGCACCGACTGCAACAGCGCATGGCTGGGCTCTGCCACACGCCAGTGGGTGCGCAGGTCGTGCTGCATCCGTGCCAGCAAGGCGGCCGCCATTTCGGCGTCGGCAAGCGCCCGGTGCGCCTGACCGGTGCGCGGCAGGCCGTGGTAGTCCACCAAGGTGCCCAGCTTGTGGTTGGGGGCCTGCGGGTACAGCCGGCGCGCCAGCAGCACGGTGCAGGCAAACGGCTGGGGCGCTTGCAGGTCTGCGCGGGCCAGTTCGGCCTGCCAGAACTTGCTGTCGAACGACGCGTTGTGCGCCACCATCGGCACGTCACCGACAAAACGGGCGGCCTCGCGCATCACCACTGCGGCGTCGGGAGCGCTCTGCACCATCGCGTTGGTGATGCCGGTGAGTGCGGTGATGAAGGGCGGCACCCATGCGCCCGCATTCATCAGGCTTTGAAACCGGTCGACCACGCGCCCATTTTCGAGCAGCACGATCCCCACTTCGGTTGCGCGCGCGCCCTGGCCCGGCGATATGCCCGTGGTTTCAAAGTCGATGACGGCGATCAGGGAGTTCACGTCTCGTCAGTGTAGGGGCGGACATATTTTCAAGAAAAAACGGCATCCAGCGCTTATCCCGTAAGAGATGATTGCTATGAAAGCAGGAACGCCAGAGCACCCAGCCAACGCGCTTGACGAGGCCCTCAGGCGGCGCGCCGCAGCTCGTCGGGCTGCGGATGCTCCAGGAAGAACCGCAGCATCTCGCGCGACGCGTCCACGCCGTGCGCGTTGGCGTAGCTGCCGCGCGCGTCGCCGCCCGACCACGCGTGGCCTGCGCCGTGCAGCAGCCAGTGCTCTGCGTGCGCCGGCCCGGCACCCGTGGCCCCCACGGTGGTGCGCGTGTAGCCCTGTCCGTCTGCGCTGGTGCCCGACAATGTTTGCGCCGGTGCCAGTTGCCCCGCCGCACGCAGCAACTGCTCGCCGTTGCGTGGGTGCACCGTGGCATCCTGGTCGCCGTGAAAGACGATCATTGGCACGCGGCGGCCCGCGCCCGCACTCGCCTCGTGGCCTTTGGCGCCGCTCTTCATGGCCGAGAGCGCTCCCATCATGCTGTGCGCCGCCCCGGCCACCAAGCCGGAATGGACGCCTGCCGCAGCAAACACGTCCGGGTATTCCCGCGCCAGCACGGCGGCCATGGCGCCGCCCGCCGAAAGTCCCGCCACGTACACCCGCTGCGGGTCCACCTGTTCGGTCGCCAGAACGCGGCGCACCATGGCCAGCAGCAGCGCAGGTTCGCCTGTACCTGCCATCTGGTCTTCGGGCCGGAACCAGTTCCAGCAGCCGTTGGCGTTGGCCGAGCGCATCTGGGACGGGTACAGCACCAAGGCGCCCGCGCTCTCGGCGGCGGCGTTCATGCGGGTGCCCAGGGCAAAGTCTTGTGCGTCCTGTGTGCAGCCGTGCAGCATCAGAATCAACGGCCGTCCGGCAGCAGGTGCGGCGCGTGACGGAACGTAGAGATAAAACGGGTGCTCCCTGCCGCCATGGCGGAAGGCTACCTGCGTGAAGTTGCCGGCGGCGTCGGCCACTTTCGCCCCGGGCGCCGCTGCTGCAGCCCCGGCAGTCTGGGTTGCCCGCCGGTCCTGCACATCGTCCACCGAGGCCTGAGCAAAGCGCGCTGCGCCCTTGCTGGCGCGTGGCGCGGCTGGCGTCGTGCCACCAGTGCTTGGCGCTGCACTGCGGCCTTGCAAGCCGTTCAGGAGCAGGCTGCTGGCCTGCTGAAGTTCGCCACTGCGCACCAGCGCCAGCGCCTGTGCCATGGAGGCTCGCAGGCTGCCAGCGGGCGCCGCGCCGAAACCAAGGCCGCTCACGTCAGCATCCTTGCGCGCAGCGCTGCCTTGACCTCGGCGCTGGCCTGAAAGGCACCGAGCACCGTGATCGATGCGATCGCTGCGCTGGCGAGTTCGGCGCTGACGTCTGCATCGACGATGGCCAGGCCCAGCACGCGGATGTCGAGCACTTCGCCGGCGCTGCGCACGGCTTCCAGGTCGGCCCGGGTGAAGCGTTGCAAGCCCAGCACCAGTGCCTTGCGCGCCACCACCTGGCGCACGGCTTCCTGTTGCGCTGCGAGCTGGTTGCGCACGGCGGTGCGAATGAAATCGGTGCGGTTGCCATAAAAGCCTTCGGCCACCAGCAGGTCGATGTGGCCGAGGTCGACAAACCCCAGGTTCACGGTGACTTTTTCGTTCTCGGGCACACGCGATTTGGGTGCAGCCAAGGGGATAATATTGCTCATAAAACTCCATATACCATCTGTGTGGATGGTGGGTGGAGTATACGTTGTTTGGGTTTGGATCAGGAAAGCTTCAGTTCCTTGTGTTCGCCAAGGTCCCGTGGCGGCTCGCCCGTCATGGCGGCTTTGGCCATCTTGTAGAGCTGCACCATCTTGCTTTCGTCGATGTCCCAGTACTCCGCATGGCGCACCTGCACTGCCAGCAATGCCAGGTTGGGGTCGCTAGCGCCCTCGGGGAACCAGGCCTTCGCCATGGGGCTGAACAGCGCATCCTTTTTGGCCTGGTCTTCTTCGATGCGCGCTTCGCCCGAGACGGACACATAGCTGTCCTCGCCCGGATCGGCGTAGGAGATGTTCACGGAAGGGTCGTGGTCGATGCGCTGAGCAATCTCGCCGCTGCGCGGCACAAAGAAGTACAGCGCTGCGCCCTCATCCAGCGCCTTGTTCTGCGTGGTCAAAGGGTGCGCGTGCAGCATGCCGCTCGCGCTGCGGTGCGTGAACATGCCGAACTTGATGTCCTTGATGAGTTTCCACAAGGTGTCGTGCGCGCGGGTGTTGTGCTGCATGGGGGCTCCGTGTTTTTGCTAACAGGCGTCCACTGTAGAAGCGCATCCGCGCGCGCAGGGTCGGTGGTGCGCGCGGGGCGGTGTGGGGCAGCTCCCACACTGAAGCGTGCAAAACCATAAAGCTTTTTGGATCTGGCGCTTATCCACCAAGCGTCAGTAGCTATCAAAAAAGAAGCTCAGGCCTTCTTCAGAAACTCGGATTTCAGCAGCATGCTGCCCAGGTCGGTCTTGCAGTCCACGTTGTGCCCGTCGGCGCCA
>JAUCDU010000016.1:0-16007 GCA_034674825.1 Giesbergeria sp. | reverse complement strand
GCAGCGCCAGTTCCCGGAGATCATCGACTTCTATCTGCCGCCCGAGGGCTGCAGCTACCGGATGGCCTTGGTGCGCATCAAGAAGGCCTACCCCGGCCACGCGCGGCGGGTGATGATGGGCGTGTGGAGCCATTTGCGCCAGTTCATGTACACCAAGTTCATCGTGGTGGTGGACGAGGACGTGGACGTGCGTGATTGGAAGGAAGTCGTCTGGGCCATGACCACGCGCATGGACCCGGTGCGCGACACCCTGCTCATTGAGCACACCCCCATCGACTACCTCGACTTTGCCTCGCCGGTCAGTGGCCTGGGCGGCAAGATGGGGCTGGATGCGACGAACAAATGGCCGGGCGAGACGCTGCGCGAATGGGGCCGTGTGATGCGCATGGCACCCGAAGTGAACCGCCGCATGGACTCCCTGGCCGAGTCGCTGGGGCTCTGAAAGAAGTGCGGACGGAACTTGGCGAGAACTTTGCGGGAACGCGAGGCCCGCGTCGCAATCGCCCGTCAGGAAACTTGCGTTCAGTCCTCGCAAGCCTGCCCGCTCCCCTTGTTGGTGCACACCGACTGACGCACCCACAGCGTCAGCCCTTCTGCCGCGTTGACCAAGGCGGTGACTTCGGTCGCGCGATAACCCTCGCCCGACGACACCCGGTCCGCCTAGATGGTGAACTTATCCGGGTCAGAGTCCTCGTCCACTTCACCGGCTACGCAGCGCGACAACCGCTCACGCAGTGCCTTGTCTATCTTGAACACCGCCGGGAATTTGCAGCTGTAGCCCGTTTGCCGCAACTGCATCTTCGGCTCGTCCAGATGCACCGCCACCACGCTGCAGGTCTTGGCGCCTGTCATGGTTTTTTTGGCTGGTAGGTTTTCCAGCCCTTGACGGCGGGGTTGGAAGGCGCAGCAAGCGCACCTTTGTGGGCAGCAAATCCCTTCTGCGCGTCGCTCACGGCCGCCTTCAGCTCCTGGCAGGAAAAACGCCTCGCTTGACATGGCGGGCGCCGGACACGCCAGCCACACGCCCATCGCTGTGGCAGCAAAACTCAGGGTCGATCGATAGGGCATGCAACTCCTTCGGTCCAGGGGACTTTCTCAAAGCCCCAGCCTAGCGCTTTGCTCGGCGCGCCACCAGTGCACAAAGTCATGCCTGAACAGCGCGCGCCAAAAGACGTGCGGGAACACACTAACGCAAACACTCGCCGTCTGTGTGATGCCGCGCCGTGGCCTGGACAGTGGCGCGGCAAAATAAAACTACGCTGCGCCCGTCAGCACGTCGGCATTGGCTCTTGCTCGTCGCGAGCGCTCCCTGCCCGCCCCTCCTGGAACCAGCGCGTGAGCGATGGCGCAGGCGCATGGAGGACACGGTTGCGTCCCTGACGTTTGGCGTCGTACAGGGCTTCGTCAGCCCGCGCCAAAGTCGCCTCCAAGGGTTCGCCGCGCTGGTGCTCTGTCCAGCCGATGGACACTGTCATGGGCACCTGCTTGTCGCCGAGCACGATCGGGGTGCATTCCAGGGTGCTGCGCAGGCGCTCCAGCAGCTCGGCAGCGTCGGCAGGGCGGGTGTCGCACAGCAATAGAACGAACTCCTCCCCACCCCAGCGGGCCAATACATCGCCACTGCGAAGCTCACTGTCCACAACCTTTGCAAACAGCTTCAAAGCCTGGTCGCCGGCAGAGTGGCCATATTGGTCGTTCACCGCCTTGAAATAGTCAATGTCCAATTGCGCCAGCAAGAGGTTTCGCCCGCTGCGCTGGCTTCGCAGCAGTTCAAGCGCCATCATCTCCGACATCTGGCGCCGGTTGAACAGCCCGGTGAGCTCGTCGCGCATGGCCAGTTCGCGAATTTGCACCAGTGCGACTTCCAACTCCTGCTTTTGACGGCGCAGACGCGCCCGAATACTCTGCACCTGCAGGCACATCAGCGTGCCGGCAAGCAGCGACAGCAGAACTATGGTGAGGTGCGCCGCAACCACGGCGGCGGGCGGTTGGGGCGAATCAAGATAGGCCGCGCCAAGCACGGCGAGCGTGTAGATCCCCATCGAATAAAGCATCAGGAAAACGGTCTGCCGCCGATTACGCCCAAAAATACCGAACATCAAAATGATGACCAGAACGGGCAGCGCGAGCGCGCGCACCGGGCCAGCAACAACGTAGGCCATCGCGTTCCAGGTCAGCGCCCACAGCATTTGAAACAGCGTCATGGAGGGATCGGAAAAGCGCTCGCTGTAGCCGCTGCGCACCATCAGCAATGCAGCGCCCAAGCCTCCTATGGCAAACAAGGACCACCAATGGACTATGCGCGGATCCATATCGCCAGCCGCGGCAAGCACGTGCATCGCCAAGGCGCAGCACACCATCATGGTGGTCGCAAGTGCGGCCATGGCCGTGCGCCGCCGCCGCTTGACCTCGCGCCCGAGGAGGCGGTTCAGCCAAAGCAAAGCGGGGGCAGCAGCGCGCAACACGTGAGGCGTTGAATCCAAGGGCAAGTACCGACAAAACAGGGGGACTGCGCATTGTGAACGCTGCTGTTACTTTTCGTGTCAGATAACTGCCCGTTGGCTGGCGAGCGCTCAACCCCGAAGGCGCGCGCAAATGCGCTGCGGCGGCGCTCGCACATCCGCAGCGGCGCTGGTGCGCCGTCTATGACTGGGCTGGCACTTCTGAGTCGTGATCTGTCGCGGTCCGGGCGGCGGGCACAAACGCATCCGAGAAACACGCGCCCTCCGCCAATCCCTGGGCCAGAAATGCCGGAACCGCCGTCTCCACCATGCGCACCGACCCGCACAAGTACACCTCGTGGCCGCTCAAATCTGCAAAGTCTTGCAGCATGGCCTCATGCACCAGCCCGGTGCGTCCGCTCCAGGCATCGTCCGGTTCAGGCTCAGACACCACGGGAACGACGCTGAAGTTGGCGTGTTCGCTTTGCCACTGCTCGCACAGCGCCAACAGGTACAAATCCTTGCTGCTGCGCACGCCCCAGTACAGCCGCATCGGCCGCGAGAGGCCGCGCGCAAAGGCATCTTCGACAATGCTCTTGATGGGCGCAAAACCCGTCGCGCCAGCAATGAAAAGAATCGGTTGGCTGCCCTCGCGCAAGGTGAACTGGCCTCGCGGACCCTCGAACGTGATCGTGTCGCCGACCTGCATGCCTTCGAACACATGGGTGGTGAAACGCCCACCCGGCACCAGGCGCACGTGCAGTTCGATCAGGGCGTTGTTCTGCGGCGCGTTGGCAAACGAGAAGGCGCGGCGCTCGCCGTTGTCCAGCACGATGTCGATGTATTGACCGGCTTCAAAGTCCAGACGCTCGGCCCCGGGCAGTTCCAGGCGCAGGCGCATCACGTCGTCTGCCAGATGCTCCATGTGCACCACGCGCGCCTCGTATTGCGGAATTTCGACGGCGCTGGCGCCTGTGAACCCGTCGACCGAGATCACGACGTCGCCGTTGGGTACCGCGCAGCACATCAATGCCAGGCCACGCGCCAACTGTGCGTCTGACAAGGCGGTCTTCTGATAGGGGCGGTGCTCCACCGTGCCTTGCTCCATGGTGCACAGGCACAAGCCGCAAGCGCCATTGCGACACTCGTAGGGCAGTGCCAGCCCGTCGCGCAGGCCGGCGTCGAGCAAGGTTTCGCCGGGCCGCAAAGTGAATTCGGACGCGTTGCTGCCTTCGCCCCGCACTGTCGCGTGCAAGGTGCCTTGGCCTTTTCTGCGCGGCTGCGGCCACAGCGGCAGAAGCAGCAGAATGAGGGTCGCCACCGACACCAGCGCCCACACCTGGCCCAGCGGCCATTGGCTCAGCAAGGGATACAAGGCCAGCAGGAACCAGTCCAGCTGGACGTTCGTGACGGCTTTGGCCAGGTCGGCCGCACCGCCCTGGCTTTGGACCGGCGCCACCAGCGACATGACCAGGAACGTGATGGCCAAGCCGATGACAATAGCGCGAGGTGGCGTAGTGCGCGCCTTGGGCACGCGCTGCACGTGGATCCACATCACCAGCAGCACCACCAGCGGCAGGCCGATATGCAGGAACGACAGCAACGAGAAGAAGCGATCGCTCACGCTGTCGGCATAGACAAAATTGCGCATCAGCGTGCCGCTGAACGGCGGCAGCCAGTCGAGCCACTCAAAGCTGGTGATCGTGACGTACTGTGCCAGCGCGTCCCACGGCAGCATGTAACCGTTGACACCCGAGGCGTACACCAGCCAGATCAGCGCGACCCCGGTGACCCAGGAAAACCAGCGGAAACCATGGAACAGGTTGAACGCAAAGTAACGCAGCATGTGCAGCATCATGGTCAGCACCATGGCGTCCGACGCGTAGCGGTGCACGCTGCGCAGAATGCCCCCCAGCCACCACTGGCCGTGTGTCAGCGACTGCACCGAATCGTAGGCACCCGAGACGCCCGTTTCGAAGAACGCGTACAGATACAGTCCCGTGCCACCGACGATCCAGAACAGGAAGAAGGTGATGGAGCCAAGGTGGTACAGCGGGTTGATGCTGTCGCCAAATGCGCGATTGAACAGCGCTTCGACGCGCATGAAGAGCCACTGCAGGGCCGACTGAATCACTTTCATCACTGAACCACCATTTCATTGGCAACGGGCGCTTGCACCGGTTCTTTCGACCGCATGGCACGCACTGTCACCACGATGAACAACACGCCGCCCACGATCGCCACCAGGCCCCCCAGGCCCATGAGCGCCATCCCCGCGATTTCACCTCCAGAGCGCAGCACCTGCTCAGCCCCTGCCACCTTGCGCTGCACGCCGTAACCACCGGACCACACCAGACCGACGATGTGCATCAGCTGGCCCATTCCGTAAACCCAGGGCTGCGCCACCGCGAGCCGCCCTCGCGGCGCGCCATAGCCCAGTGCGGGAAGCAGGTGATAGACGAGACCCATGAGTGCGAGCGTTACGCCCACGATGCAGCCGTGGTAATGCGCAGGGATACGCACGTTGCTGCCGCTGATGAAAATGCCGATCACCCCACCCGCGCCAAACAGCAGAATGGACGCCAGCACGGCCGCGCGCAGCGGGTGTTGTGTGTCCTGCGCGAGCGGCAGGCGCAGCAAGCCCAGCACCACCGCCAGTGCGACCGGCACGATGGCGGGGCCCCCTCCGGCGCGCATCGCCCAGGTCAGCAAGGCCCGGTGCTCCACCGAACTGATGTCGTAGGCGAGGTAGGCCCAGGGCGTGACGAACACGCCGGCCAACGCCAGGGCAAACATCAGCAAGGCGACGCGCGGACTCAGCCGCAGACGCGCTCCACAGGCATTCGCCAGCCACAGCCAGGCCACCAGCATCAGCAGCGTCCAGGTGAACTGCAAGACGTGACCGCCACCCCAGAACAAAATCTCGTAGTACGCCTTGCCGGTCAGCGACAAGGGCAGCTGCACGAACGACCAGGCAAATGCCAGCAGCGCCACCACAGTGGCGACAGCGGCGGCGCTCAAGCCAAAACCGAGCGCACCGCGTCCGCTAAAGGCCAAGCCAAGCGGCGGCGCGAAAAAGATGCTGCGCATTGCCAGCACGCCCACACCCATGGCGAAAACCACCAAGCCGCCCAGAAACAGCGGCGAGCTCACCACCGGGATGTAGTTGGCCATGATGGGCTCACCCGCATCCAGAAACGGCGCAACCGCCATCGCCAGCGTGCCGGCCGCGCAAATCCAAAGTGCTGCCCAGCCCCACCGCATCGCTCTGCCCGTGCCTTGCAGGCTCCAGAGCAACCCCGCCATGGCCATGAACCAGACCAGCACCGAAAGGTCCACGTGCAGCACCAGCGAGGTATGAAAGAAGTCGGCTGCCGGGAGCAAGCGGTTGACTCCCGGCGTGCGCGAAAGCACGAGCAGAATCGAAAACAAGCCCGACCCGACCAGCGCCAAAAGCCCGAGCCAGAGCCAGCCACGCGCCAGCGCGCGGCGCGCGTCCTGCGGCACGGCAAGCGAATAGTCGGTCGCGGCAGTAGCAGGCAAGGGTCGCGCCGCAGCGGGTGCCGTGGAGACCAATGATGAGGGGGCGATGGCGCTCATAGCAAAACAATGCCTCCGCGTTGGACATCGAAGTCAATCACCAGAACCTGGGCGGGCTTGAGCTCGACGGTCGCTTCGTGCTGGTGATTGAAACCGCTGGTTGCCGTGGTATCGCGCATGCGCACGCTGATGCGGTGCGTGCCCGCCGGCACCTCTAGGCGCTTGTACACCGTCGAGGCGCCGTCGCGCGAAAGCCCGGACGGCACGGCCGTGTAGCGGTACGCCGTCACGCCGTCAATGTCGAGCTCCACCGTGACCGGCGCGCGCTCGCGCTCGCACTTGAGCGGCGCGCGCATGTTGGGCGCCAGTTTGGCAAGCTCTTGGGCGGTGTAAGGGCGGCACTCGGCGAGGCGTTGACCATGGTGGACAAAACTCAACTTGACCAGTGCTTCTCCGGCTGCCAGCGGCGCGTATGCCGGCCAGCGGGAAAAGATGCCGACGAACAAGGCAAAACTGCCGTACAGCAGCGCCTGGCCTGCCAGGACGAGAACGCGATTCATGCAATGGACTCCGAATGACGAATGGTTTTTTGTGTGCGCGCACGCAGGGCCGTCAGTGCAGCCGCGAGTGCGGCCTCATCGCCCATGTCGGCAGCAGCCAGTGACCACGCCTGCTCGGTCACACTTGCTCGCAGACGGGGCTCGCGCTTGCCTTGCAGGCGCTCGCGCGTCCAGCGCTCGCCCAGGCGAAAGGCGCAGCCACCTTCGCGGCAGGTCACCACGAGAACGCCACTGGCACCCGCGCGCAGCGCGTACTCAAGGAAAGACGGCGGCAGCAGCCCCGTGCACACCAGTGGCAGTGTCAGCACGTCGGGTGCACGCACAGCGTCAAGTTGCGCGCCCTGCGCACAACCGAACACGACGTAGCGCTGTGGGCCGGTGAGCGCCGCCAGGCCAGCGACCATCTGCTGGCGCAGCGCATCGATAGGCCATTGCGGCATGTCAATGCCGGTGTGCAGCACCTGCGCACTGCGAAACGGGGTGGACGAGGGGCAGGAGCCCACACAGATGCCGCAGCTGGCGCACAGATCGCTGCGCACCTGCGCCAGTTCCATACCCACACGCCCGCTGGGGTGCGGCACCATGGTGATGGCGGAGTACGGGCAGTCTTCGACGCAGCGGCGGCAGCCGCTGCAATGCACCGGGTCCACCTCGGCCACTGGCTGCGCGAGCGCCATGGGGCGCCACGCCGTGTGCGAGCTCGCGGGTGCTTGCGTGCTGGCACGCAGTGCCAGCGCCTGGGGCCGGGCGCCACGTCGTGACACGCCTAGCCATGGCAAGGCAACGAGTAAAAGCAGCACGAAGCCCAGCAAGCCCCACACGAACCCGCCGGATGTCGCAGCGGTGAGCGGGTGCAGGAACAACAGCCACCAGTCGTAGGACAGCGATTGCGGCAGCGTACCCAGGTCGGCAGGGCCCTGGCTGCGCACGGGAAGCAGCGCGGCCAGCAACAGCAATACCAGCGCGCTGCCGACTGCCAGCGTGCGCGGCGGAAACACCGTTGCCCGGCTGATGCGCTGCACGTGGAACCACAGGCCAAATACCAGCAGCAGCGGCACACCGAGATGCACGAAGACGAAGAGCGAGAACAAGCGATCGTTCAGCTGCGTGCCGCCGAGAAAATTGCGCGCCAGCGGTGAGGCAAGCCCTGGCAAAGCGTCCAGCCACTCGGCCGTTGCCGTGGCCGAGAACTGCCCCAGCCGATCCCAATTGAGCCAGAAGCCGCCGATGGCGCAAACGAACAGCAAGGGCAGCAATGGCACGCCCGTAAGCCAAGAAGCGGTGCGAAAGCTACGAAAACGTCCCAGCATCCATTCGCGCACCACATGGGCCAGCACCACCAGCACGATTGCGTCGGCGCTGTAGCGGTGCAATCCGCGCAGCAGGCTGCCCCACTGCCGGGGTTCGCGGGACAGCGCTTCTATGGACTGGTAGGCCCCGCTGGCCGAAGTGTCGAGCACGGCATACAGCACGGCGCCGCTGCCCACCAGCAGCCACAACAGCCAGAAACCCAGAGCGCCCAAGTGCTTGAACGGGTTGCCACTGGCGCCCGCGAGCGCGTCCCCGGAGTGCTCCAGAGCGCGCCATAGCCGAGCCGACACAGTGAGCGAGGCGGGCGCGACGTGGGACAGACTACCGGCAGTGGCCATGGGCGGCTAACGTACGCGCCGTCGAGGACTGCGCCGGGCCGCACGCCACTCGTTAACGAAGAAAATGATCATGGCGATAAAGAAGGTCAAGCCGCCCGCGATCTGAATGGGCAAGGTGTAGTCGACCCGGTAGTCACCCGTTTTGGCGTCGTACACCGTGCACACCAGGCGGATACGCTCGAACAGGCTTTCGATCACCCGCTCGTGGTACACCGGCGAGCCAGCGAGCAACAACCTGAGCGGCTCGCCAAGGTCGGCAGCGTTGAGCTGCTCGCCATAGATCTGACGCACGATGCGGCCCTGCGAGTCCACCAGGCTGAGTTGCAGCACGTGGTCGAAGCCTGCTGGCGTGGCCTTGAACATGAAACCGAAATCGCTCGCCAGCGCCGGCACATCGGCAGCACGCGGGCTAAGAAACTCCCAGTTGTCGGTTCGGATGTTGAATTGCTTGGCGAACGACTTCAGGGCGCCGGGAGAATCTTCTGGCTGGTTGAAGCCAATGCTTACCACGTTGAACTGGCCAGGGCCCACGCTCTTTTGCATGGCTTCCACCGCGATCTGCAGCGCGCGCGTGGTGCCGGGGCAGATCTGGAAACAGCCGGTGTAGATGAAGCTTACCAACAGCGGCTTGCCGCGGTAGCTCGATAGGGAGACCGTCTTGCCGGATCGGTCGCGAAACAGATGCTCGCCCAATTCGCGCCCCACGGCGGCCTCGCTCGCCCGCAAGGCAAGGCGAGCGTCAAGCCCCAGCGTGCTGGTTTGTGTTGGGGCGTTCGCAGCATGTGCGGGCAGTGCCGCCAGGCCAAACCCTGCCACCAGCCATGCCAACAAGAGCACGGCAAAAGCTCTTAGGCATTGCATGGGATGGGCCTGACTCACGACACTGCTTTAACGGAACAAACCGTCCACGCAGGCTGCGACGAGCAGGGTGCTCAGTTGAACCAGGGAGGCGAAGAACGCCGACATCGCGTGCGCGCGGGTCACCTCGCGCGCCAGTACCCAGGCCTTGTGGACGAAGTGCAAACCACCGCCAAGCGCCCCGACGGCATAGACCGGTCCGGCGCCCCAGAACAAGGGCAGCAAGGACGCCACCAACAGCGCAACCGTACTGCCCAGCACAATGCGCGCAGCGCGCTCGTTGCCGACGACTACCGGCAACATCGGGACGCCCGCTTCGGCATAGTCGGCGCGGTTGGCAATGGCCAGCGCCCAAAAATGCGGCGGCGTCCACAGGAACAGCACCAACGCCAGCAGCATGGGCAGCGGCCCAAGCGCCGGATCAACCGCCGCAGCGCCTGCCAGCACGGCGAAGCTGCCGGCCATGCCACCCACCACGATGTTCACGGCGCTGCGCCGCTTGAGCCATACGGTGTAGACAAATGCGTAAAAGAATGCCCCCAGGAACACATAGACGGCGGCAGCGCCGTTGAGCACCAGCCATGCTGCTGCCACAGCGCCCACCAGCATGGCCGCCATCAGCACCAGCCACGCAGGGTGGTGCGGCAGCGCGCCGGTGACAAAGGCGCGCCGGCGCGTGCGCGCCATCAGCTGGTCGCTCTGGTGCTCGAAGTACTGATTGAAGGCGCCGGCGCTTGCCGAGGCCACCAGCACCGACAGCGCCAGCACCAGCACCTGCAGCCAGCTCGGCGCGGGGCCGGGCGTCACCACCATGCCCACCAGCGCGGTGACCATGATGAGTGAACCTATGCGCAGCTTGAACAGCGAGACGACGTCACGCGTGCGCTGTACCGCCAGGCTGCGAGTGGGAGGAAGCGTGTCGGTGTGCATGGTGTGCTTGCGCCTCAGGACATGCCCCACAGCTGTGCGAGGTACTTCCAGTTGATGAAGTAATACAGCACGAAGGCGACCAGGAACACCATGGCGAGCACGAAGCTTCCCGGCGCCACCATGCCGGCCGAACCGTAGGTTTGCGCAGCGGCCGAGGGCGCGGTGCGCGGGATCGGTGTGAAACGGGGGCTGACCGCGCCTTGGTCAAGCTTTTTGCCCCAAAGCAGCGACCCGACCGTGATGTAGATGTACAGCGCACCGCCCACAATGGCTGCAATACCGCCGATACCCACCAGCCCCATCATCAGATAGGCTGCCCCCGGCCATTCGTAGGCCAGTGCGGCGCCGCTGAAAGCCATGTCCCAGTGACGCCGTGAGACGCCCAGGGTACCGGCACCCATCATGACCAGACAGAAGAAGTACATCGAGAAGCCGAACAGGTAGGGCTGGATCTTGGCCAGACCCGGAGAGATCGTCTCGCGCTTGAACAACACGGGAATCAAGAAGTACGTCAACGCCATGAAGGTCAGCGTGGTGCCCACTACCACCGTTGCATGGAAGTGGCCAGGCACATAAATGGTGTTGTGGATGATCAGGTTGAGCTGCTCGGTACCCATCATCACGCCCGAAATGCCGCCCAGGAAACCAAAGCCGACGATGGAGATGAAGACCCCGGAGAACGTCGGGTTGCCCCAAGGCGCCTTGCGCAGCCACTCGAACAGGCCCTTGTTGTAACCCTTGGCGCGCTGCGCCACTTCCATGGCACCCGGAACCGTGAGGCCGTGAATCATCGAAGCCAGCACAGCGAAGTACATGAAGTAGCTCGTGTTGACCACTTTCCACTCGGTACTCACACCGGGGTCGGCCAACAGGTGGTGCGCGCTGGCGAGCTGCAGGAACAGGATGTAGAGCAGGAAAGCGCCGCGGCTGACGCGCTCGGACATCGGCTTGGCACCGAAGGCAATCGCAGCCACCAGGTACCAGATGGAGATGTGGGCAGCTACGTTGATCTGCTGCGAAGAGTGACCAAAGGCCCACCAGATGGTCCGGTAGATCAGCGGGTCAACGTTGCTGATAAGGCCGAGCGCCAGCAGATAGGTGGGAATCAGGATGATGGCGCCGGAAACAATGGTGAACACCGCGATGATGGCCGCTACGATGGCACCGAAGGTCACCAGGGGAACCGAACCTTGATAGGTCTTGTCGCGCTTGGCAACCACCAGTGTGCCGAAGAACACGAAGCAGGCGATCAGCGCCCCGACGGCAAAGAGAATCAGGCCCAAGTAGAACCAGGGCGTGGCCATCATCGGCACGTACGAGGTCATCATCACGCTGGAGCCGCCGCGGAACACGTCAATGTTGTTCATGACGGCGCCGACCAGCATCAACGCATACGCCAGCCACGCCATTCTGGGCGTGGCGATGCGACAGCGCAGCAGCGTGGAGGCACAGAAGTACAGCACCGCCACTTCGAAGAAGATCATCCAGAAGATGAGCATGTTGATGCCATGCGCCGTGAGCACCATATAGAAGGTGTCGGCGGCCAGCCAGTGAACGGCAGGCCAGCGGGTCAGCACCACGCCAATGGCGAGGATGCCGCCGACCAGCAAGGCGACGACCGCAGTCACCGCGTTGAAGATCATCAGGCGTTCGGCATTGCGTTCAAACTGCAGGCCCGAACGTGGGCAGGTACGGTAGGTGGTGGCGCTGCCTGAGGCAAGCGCAGCAGAAGTTGCGGCCATAGCGTTGTGCTCCTGCTTATTTCACGTAGAGGCGTCCCACCATCGTGTGGTGGTTGATGCCGCAAAACTCGTTGCAAACAATCGAGAACTGGCCCGACTGGTTGGGCGTGATCTTCATCACGTGCTCGTACCCAGGCACGACCTGAATATTGATGTTGGTCGGCTGCAAGGAGAAGCCGTGGTTGTAGTCCATGGAAGTCATGTGCAGCTTGTAGGTTTTGTCTTTTTCAAGCTCGAGAATTGGCCACCAGGCCCACAGGCGCCCGATAAGGTAGATGTCGCTGCCCTCGGGCGGCGCCACCACCGGGATGTTCTCGTCGGTTTCCGTGCGCACGGTGTATTTGTCCACCATGGCCTGGGTTTTCTCGGCAAACATCTCCGGCGTGGTCTTGTAGGTTTCCGTGGAGAGGTTCTGCTTGCCGTAGATGTGCCAGCCGACCATCATGAAAAACATCACCATGCACCATGCGAACGCGATGGCGATCCAAAGGCCTTCGACACGGTCTAACGGGTGTTTCCACCAAAGTCGCTCTGCGGGGGGAAGAATGGCGCTCATGTGCGGTTCCTCACTTGGCCAAAGGGATGGTCAAGATCTCGATCACCCCCCACAGCGAATACACGATCATCGGAATCATCACCCCGATGAACAGCAACAAAAAGGGGTTGTCGAGCAGCTGCTGAATCATCGGCACCTTCTCGTTTTCATCGTCATGGTGTTCCATGTTCTCTCTCCTCGTTTACCAATAGGTGTAGATGATTTTCCACTTTAAAGTGAGCATAGGCTTGATTTACGACAAGGTCCAGAGAAAACCCACATAAGGGTAAACACCACCTCGTCGGTCCGATCTCCTTGATCCCATGCAGAATTCTTGTTCTCAAAAATACACCTATATGCATTTGTCCAGCTCGCTTTCTGTGCCTTCTGTACAACGCCTCGTGCTGCTGCGCCGCGCTGCTTGGCTGTGCGCCGTTCTGGTTTTGGTGGTCACCAGCCTGAGCGCCTTCCTGCGCCAGTCCGGCGCCGGTCTGGGCTGCACGCCATGGCCCGCGTGCCATGCCAGCGCGGCCAGGGCCGATGCGCCCCGGGCAGCGCCCAGCACCGCAGAGCAGCGGGCACGCGCGATGCACCGCGTGATCGCGTCGGTGCTGTTGCTGTTGCTGGCGGCGATGGCGGCGCTCACCTGGAAAGGCGGCTTGGGGCGGGAGCTGGGGGCGGTGTTTGTCGCGCTTGGCTTGGTACTGTTCCTGGCTGTGCTTGGCGTGTTCACCGCGCAGGCGCGGGTGCCGGCGGTCACGCTGGGCAATCTGCTGGGTGGGCTGTTGCTGTTTGCGGCTTGCGTACGCGCCGCGGTGCCGCCCGCCGTGATGGCAGAGCCGGTGCGCATTCGCCTCCGCCGCTGGGCCTGGTGGGCGGGTGCGCTGCTGGTGCTGCAAGCGGGGCTGGGCGCACTCGTGAGCGCGGGCTACGCGGGACTGAGCTGCGCCGAACTCCCCAGCTGTATTCCGGGCGCCGCTTCCTGGGCCGCACTCAACCCCTGGCACACGCCGGGCGTTGGCGCCGGCGAGGTGGACTACGCCGCTGGCGTCGGCGCGCACCTGTTGCACCGGGGCACGACCTTGCTCGTCGTGGCAGCGCTGGGCGCATTGGCGCTTGCCGCCTGGCGCGCCGGGCGACGCAGCAGCGCTGCCTTGCTGCTGGGCCTGGCCGCGCTGCAAGTCAAGCTTGGCGTCACACTGGTGCTGTCGCAGTTGCCCTTGCTCGTAGCACTGGGGCACAACCTGCTCGCGGCGCTGCTGCTGGGCACGGTGAGCGCACTCCTGGCGCGCGCTGCTCCCCTGTCGCCGCTGTCGCCGCTGTCGCCTCGGTTGTGACAGCGCGCCGGCGTGCTGCCCACAATTGCGCATGGACTTCACCCCCTCGCCACGCTCGCTGGACATGCTGCGGCGCATGGACGCTTTCATCGAGCGCTACCTGCTGCCGCACAACGCCGCCTGGCATGCGGCCGCACTGGCGGGGCAATACCCACCGCCGTTCCTCGAGGACCTGAAGGCGCTGGCACGCGAAGAGGGGCTGTGGAACCTGTTCCTGCCCGGCCTGCAGCCGGGCGAGCCGGGCACGTGTCTGTCCAACCTTGACTACGCGCCGCTGGCCGAATCCATGGGTCGCCTGCCATGGGCGGCCGAGGTGTTCAATTGCAGCGCACCCGACACCGGCAACATGGAGCTGCTGCACCGCTTTGCCACCGCTTTGCAGCGGCACGACTGGCTGGAGCCGCTGTTGGACGGCCGCATCCGTTCGGCCTTTGCCATGACCGAACCCGACGTCGCTTCCTCAGACCCGACCAACCTGCAGACCACGGTGCGGCGTGACGGCGACTCGCTGGTGGTCAGTGGGCGCAAGTGGTTCATCACCGGCGCGGCGCACCCCCATTGCCGATTGCTGATCGTCATGTGTCGCAATGTCGACGGCGAGCCCGAGTGCGGCGGCGCGCACCAGCGCCACAGCATGGTGCTGGTGCCGCTTGAGGCCGCCGGAGTACAGGTGGTTCGCAACATTTCGGTGCTGCACCACCATGCGCCCGAAGGCCACTGCGAGATTCTGTTGCAGGACGTGCGCGTGCCCAGCAGCGCGCTGCTGGGCGAATGGGGCGCGGGCTTTGCCATGGCACAGGCGCGCCTTGGACCGGGACGGGTGCACCATTGCATGCGCACCATCGGGCAGTGCGAGCTCGCCTTGCAATTGGCAGCCGAGCGAGCGCTGGAGCGCAAGATGTTCGGCAGCTACGAATCGGGCTTCGCCAACGTGCAGGACTGGCTGGCCGAATCGCGCATCGAAATTGACCAGGCCCGCCTGCTGGTGCTGC
Organism: Giesbergeria sp.; assembly: GCA_034674825.1. Taxonomy (GTDB): domain Bacteria; phylum Pseudomonadota; class Gammaproteobacteria; order Burkholderiales; family Burkholderiaceae_C; genus Simplicispira. The sequence goes on along the minus strand of JAUCDU010000016.1, from coordinate 1,423 downwards.
ACACCGCGTGGCAGCTCGACCAGGCCGATGGCGCGCAGGCAGCGAAAACGCGTGCGCAGATATCGGCCATCAAGGTGGTGGCCGCGCGCCTGCAAAGCCGTGTGGTGGACCGTGCCATGCAGGTCTTCGGCGCCATGGGCCTTTCGCCCGACACGCCACTGGCCCAGTTCTGGACCTGGGGCCGCGCCTTGCACCTGATGGACGGCCCGGACGAAGTGCACCTGCGCACCGTCGCACGCCACGAACTTGCGCAGGCAAAGGGCCGCATGGGCCAGAGCAGCGCCTGGTTCACCACGCCCGAACAGATGCAGGCGCTGCCCCGTCTTCGATAGTCAAATTTTATAGCTGTTGGCGCTTGCTGCATAAGCGCTGGAGCCTTAAAACACTCAAAGTTTTTGATCTGATCGGGTCCTGGTCAGGCCACGCGATCAGCTCGGGCCGCAAGCTTTCCGCATGCTGCTTGCTGCGGCCTCGCCCCTGCGCCGTGGCTTCATGGAGCGCTTCGCCTGCCAGCTCCCGCCCTGCGGCGCGGCGCGCTCATCAGCGTCCGGGTGCCGGACGCACTGGCCTGAAACGGGATGCCCAGGCCGGCGCCGAAACAGAGCGGCGCGAACGCGCCTCCATGCACACGCCCGCCAAGCAGCCTTTGGACTTCGCGCACCGCCGTTGGGCACGCGTACTGATATCCCCAGGAGCAACAAGGACAGGCATGCCTGCTTGCCACAAGGCTGTCCACCCAGTAAGCTAGTAATCAATTACTCACTACTGGAATTGCCACGTGAACACCCGCGCCAAACCTTTGCCTGCAGACGAACGCCGCGCCGCTACCGTGGAGGCCGTGGTGCAGCTGGCGGCCACGCAGAACCCGAGCGACATCACCACCGCAGCCATTGCCGGCCACATGAAGTTGACCCAAGGGGCGTTGTTTCGGCATTTCCCGTCTAAGGACGCGATCCTGCAGGCCGTCATGGAATGGGTGGCCGAGCAGTTGCTGGCCCGCATCGAGCGGGCCGCTCAAGAGGCAGCGACCCCGTTGGCGGCGCTGGAGGCCATGTTTCTGGCACACGCTGGCTTCGTCGCCGAGCATCCGGGCGTGCCGCGCATGATGTTTGGCGAACTCCAGCGCACCGGCGACAGCCTGGCAAGGCGCATGGTGCGCACCCTGCTGGGCCGCTACGGCGAGCGCCTGCAGCAACTGTTTGCACAAGGCAAAGCAGACGGCGAGATCGACCTCGCACTCGACGCCGAGGCCGCCGCGACGCTGTTCATCGGCACCATCCAGGGCCTGGTCATGCAGTCCATGCTTTCGGGGGACGTGGAGCGCGTCCGCCGCGATGCGCCGCGCGTCTTTGCCATCTACCAGCGCGGTATCCGGAGCACACCATGAGCCGTCTTCCCCTGCAACGCCGCACCCTGGCCCTGC
>JAUCDU010000015.1:0-16240 GCA_034674825.1 Giesbergeria sp. | reverse complement strand
CGTGGCCAGCTGCATCAGCACCCATTCGGCGTTGTTGTGCGACCAGATGCCGACCCGATCACCCGGCACCAGGCCCTGGCGCAGCAGCGCACTGGCAAGCTGGCGCGCCGCGCGCTGCAGCTCGGCATAGGTGTAACGCCGCCCTTGGTGGCAACTCACCAGCGCCTCGTGGTCCGGCTGGCGCTGCACCATGGCGTCGAAGAACGCGCCAATGGTCTGCTCGATCAGCGGTGGCTCGTTCGCACCGCGGGCCTGGCTAAGGGTGTCGGGCGAGAGATTGTGTTCGGTCATCTGCGGGGCTCCTGGATCACTGCGCTGTGCCTTCGGACCGTACAGGATAGAAGCCCTGGCGCAATCGTGCTTGCCACAAAGGTTGCAAATCGTGCCACAGCGGCGGCACACTTGCGGCTGTGACAAACCCACGCCCGTCCTCTTCGCCACCCGAGCGACCGCAGCGATCACCTGAACGCGCCAGCCCTGCACGCGCGGAAACCCCGATCGCGTTCGTTCGCGCCATCGCCCATGCCTATGCCAGACGCGGCCTGGACCCGAGCCGCGCGCTGCTGCACGCTCAGATCGCGCCGGAGCTGCTGGCACAGCAGGACGGCCGCATCACCGCGCTGCAAATGGAGCGCGTGTCCGATGCCGCCATGCGCGAACTCGACGACGAGGCGCTGGGCTGGTTCCGCCGGCCGCTGCCCTGGGGCAGCTACGGCATGCTGGCGCGCGCCTCCATCAGCGCGCCCAACCTGCAACTCGCACTCGCGCGCTGGTGCCGCCACCATGGCTTGCTGACGCAGGACGTGCGCCTGACGCTGGCGGTGGATGAAAGCGCTATTGCCTGCCTCAGCCTGCACGAGGCACACGACGCGCCCGATCTGGGCGTGCTGCGCGAGTTCTGCCATGTCTCGCTGCTGCGCAACGCACTCGGTGTGGCGAGCTGGCTGGTGGCTTCGCGCATGCCGCTGCTGGCGGCAGATTTCGCCTTCGCCGCGCCGCCGCATGCCGGTGCCGACCCGGTGCTGTTCAGCGCGCCAGCGCGCTTCGGCGCGGCGCAAACCGCCCTCCGCTTCGACGCCCGTTACCTTGCCCTGCCGCTGCGCCGCGACGAGGCTGCACTGCAAACCATGCTGCAGCGCGCCCTGCCCTTGCAAGTGCTGCAATACCGGCGCGACCGCCTGCTGGTGGCGCGCGTGCGCCAGTTGCTGCTGGGCGCGCCCGAGGTCACCCACAACGCCGCCGACCTGGCGGCGCAGCTCAACCTCTCGCCGCGCACCCTGCACCGGCAACTCAAGGAAGAAGGCGCCTCGTTGCAAGGGCTGAAAGACACGGTGCGGCGCGAGCTGGCGATGGACCTGCTGCAGCGCAGCCAGCGCCCGATCAAACAGGTGGCGCTGGCGGCGGGGTTTCAGAACGAGAAGAGTTTTATTCGGGCGTTCAGGGGCTGGACGGGCCACTCGCCTGCCGAGTTCCGCCGTTCCCACGAATAAGAGCGGCCTCGAGGTCCCCGACGGGCTGCCTGCAGCGCGGGTGGGCCGACCGCATTCGAATCATTTACTCACAATTCAATAGCTGCTTGCGCAATACCAGTGAGCGCTAACGGCCATTTTCACTACTATTTTCACGCCACGCCCGGCAGCACCTGACAAGCGTGCCAGGCGGCCACCCATTCCTCGTTCGTGCGCTCGACCAGCACCGGAATGCGGCTGGCGGCACCGGAGATGCAGTCGGCGTTCTGTGCGTTCGCATCAGCGTCGAGCGCCACGCCCAGGTACGCCAGCCCCGCACACACACGCTCACGAATCGCCACGTTGTGCTCGCCAATGCCGGCAGTGAACACCAGCATGTCGAGCCCACCAAGCACGGCCGTGAGCGCGCCGATCTCGCGCACCATGCGGCGCACGTACAGCGCCAGCGCCGCTTCGATACGCGCGTTGCCGGCTTCCTGCGCCAGCAGCACGCGTGGGTCGGACGAAACGCCCGAGAGCCCGAGCAGGCCCGAGCCGTGGTACAGCAAGCGGCCGACTTCTTCCAGCGTCAGTTTTTCAATCTCCATCAAGTAGAGCACCGCGCCGGGGTCGAGTGCGCCGCAGCGCGTGCCCATCATCAAACCATCGAGGGCCGAGAAGCCCATGGTGGTCGCGACGCTCTTCAAGTCCTGCAGGGCGCACAGGCTGGCGCCACTGCCCAGGTGCAGGGCGATGGTGCGGCCACGCGCGGCGTTGCCGTAACGCTCGGCCAGCGCCACCGACAGGTATTCGTACGACAAGCCGTGAAAGCCGTAGCGGCGCAGGCCGCGTTCCCACGCGTCCCAGGACAGCGGCAGCATCTTCTCCACCTCGGGCAGGGTGTGGTGGAACGCGGTGTCAAAGCAGGCCACCTGCGGCAGCTCGGGCGCGCGCTCGAGCAAGGCGGCGATGGCTTCCAGCGCAAAGGGCTGGTGCAATGGTGCGAGCGGGATGTAGCCTTGCAGGTCTTCGAGCACCGCTGCATCGACACGCACCGGATCAGAGTATTTGGCCCCGCCATGCACCACGCGGTGCGCCACGGCGGCGAGGTGGTGCCCGCCTTGCTCCAAGCGCGCCAGCACGCGCGCGTGGATATGCTCCAGCGCGGCGCGGTAGGGGTGGGCGGCGTCCAGCGCCACCGGGCCCGGCGTCACGCCGGTTTCGCCAAAGGTGGGCGCGGCGCCGGTGATGCCGTCGACCTTGCCGTTCCACAACGGCTTGCGGGGCAAGGGATGCACGCTGGCATCAAACAGCGCGAACTTGATGCTCGACGAGCCGCAGTTGAGCACCAGCACCAGGCCGCTCATATTGGCACCTTCTTGTAATGGTCGGCCAGCAGCACCGCGACGGCGCAAGACGCCAGCCGCGTGTCGCGCGCGTCGGCGCGGCTGGTGAGCACGATCGGCACGCGCGCGCCCAGCACGATGCCGGCGGTGGCGGCATTGCCCATGAATTCAAGCTGCTTGGCCAGCATGTTGCCGCTCTCGAGGTCAGGCACCACCAGAATGTCGGCCCGGCCTGCCACCTCGGAGACGATGCCCTTGGTGCGCGCAGCGGCAATCGATACCGCGTTGTCAAACGCCAGCGGCCCGTCGAGCAGGGCGCCCGTGATCTGGCCGCGGTCGGCCATCTTGCACAGCGCCGCGGCGTCGAGCGTGGCCGGCATGCTGGCGGTCACCGTCTCGACGGCGGCCAGAATGGCGACGCGCGGCTCGGCCACGCCTATGGCGTGCGCCAGGTCGATGGCGTTGCGCACGATATCGGCCTTTTCCGCCAGCGTGGGGGCGATGTTGATGGCGGCGTCGGTGATGATGAAGGGGCGCGGGTAGGTAGACGTCTGCATCAGGTAGCAATGGCTTACGCGCCGCTTGGTGCGCAGGCCGCCCTGGCTGGCGACGACGGCGGCCATCAGCTCATCGGTGTGCAGGCTGCCTTTCATGAGCGCTTGCACCTTGCCTTGGTGCACCAGCTCGACCGCACGCGCTGCAGCGGCATGGCTGTGGGGCACGTCTTCGATGGCGATCCCCGAGAGGTCAAAGCCGTGCTCCTGGGCCACCGCCATCAGACGCGCGGTGGGCGCCACCAGCACCGGCTCGATCAGCCCGGCGGCACGCGCGTCCAGCGCGCCGCCCAGACTCAGCGGATCACAGGGGTGCACCACCGCCATGCGGAGCGCACCCAGCGGCCGGACATGCTCCAGCAGGCGCTGCAGGCCGTTGTTGCCGACGCTGGTGTGCACTTCGGGCAAGGTGGTGCGCAGGCGCTCGATGCGCTCGGTTGGTGCGAGTACTTCGGCCTCGCCGCTGACCACCGTGGTGCCGTCCTGGTTCACACAGGCGCAGGCCAGGGTCAATCGCTTTCTGGCTTCGTCGCGCGCGCTCACCGTGACGCTGATCTGCAGCCGATCGCCCACCCGCACCGGGGCGAGGAACTTCAGCGTCTGCGCCAGGTAGATCGTGCCCGGCCCCGGCAGGCGTGTGCCCAGCACGGCGGAAATCAGGGCGCCGCCGAGCATGCCGTGCGCAATCACGCCGTGGAACTGCGTAGAGGCAGCGTAGTCGGCATCCAGATGCTGGGGGTTGACGTCGCCCGAGAGCACGGCAAAAAGCTCGATGTCCTGGGTGCTGAGCGTGCGCTCGATGCTGGCGCTGTCGCCGATGGCGATTTCGTCAAAGGTGCGGTTGCGCACCGTGGCGAGGTCGCCAGCGCTTGCGCCAGCGGCATCTGCATGGGTCGGGGTGTCGGGCATGGTTCTCCTTGATCGGCTCGCGGTATGGGACTAAGTGTGCCGCAGGGGCGCGGCTTGTTCACATTGAAGAGCCCTCCATCATGCGACGCAGGCGCTTGCACGGACGCTGGCAGTGGCCCCATCACCACCTGAAAATCGGACCGAGCTAGGAAAACCTAGGCGCCCTCCTCTCTCATATCGCTGGCTGCAGCGACCGCGTCAAGAAAGGAAAGGCCGCTCGCAGCCACAGAAAGCGGCCAAGGAGTGCACCGCATCGGCGCTCAGGTTCGCGGCTTGGTAGGTTCGGCCGGATCGAAGCAGGCGGTAGCACTTACTCGGCCAACAGCGCTGGCAAATCTTTCATATCGGCGAACAAGCGCACTGCGCCCGCCGCCCGCAGCGCCTCGGCGCTGCCGTGGCCCGGAGCACCGGGGCAATAACCCCAGACCGTCGCGCCCGCGGCGACGCCTGCGGTCACGCCGGTGACGGTGTCTTCAATCACCAGACAGCGCGCGGGCGGCACGCCGCGCGCCGCCGCTGCGGCCAGGTACACATCGGGCGCGGGTTTGGTGGCGGGCATCTCATGGCCACTGAACACATTACCGGCAAACAGCGCGTCCAGCCCCACCTGGCGCAGCTGCATCTCGACCTTGAATCGGTCGGCGCCCGAGGCACAGGCAATGCGGCCCTCCAGCAACCCGTGCACGCTGCGCACCGCTTCCACCGCGCCGGCAATGGGCTGCAGATGCCGCTCGATCTCGACGTTGCGGCGCGCGTAGAACTCGGCCATCCAGGCGTCGGTCAAGGGCTGGCCGGTGTGCGCCTCAATCAGCGCTGCTTCGCTGCGCACGGTCTTGCCGATGAAGGTGTCCAGGCATTCGCCGGACGAGATCGCCCATCCGGCTTCGTTCAGCATGGCGCAGAGCACGCCGTTGGTCAGCGGCTCGCTGTCCACCAGCACGCCGTCGCAGTCGAACAGGATTGCTTCAAATTTCATAGCTAATTACATAATATTCAAAAGCGCTGGAGGCCTATTTTGGTCGAAATTTCGGCAGATCCCAGCGCCCAGGGTCAAGGTCGCCATCCAGATAGAACCAGCGGCCCTCCTCGTGCACAAAACGGCTGCGCTCATGCAGCCGGTGCGCCCGCCCGCCACCGTCGCGCTGGCGGGCCACGAACTCGACCTCGGCATGCGTCGCATCGCGCTGCAGGTGCGATCGCACCTGCAACCCGAGGAAGCGCGTGCCAGCGTCCAGCTCCAGCGACGCCGGCCGGTGCGAGGCATGCCAGGTGGCCAGCAGGTAGTCGGCCCGGCCTTGTGCAAACGCCGTGTAGCGCGAGCGCATGAGGGACTCGGCATCGGGCGCCGGCTTGTCGGCAAAGTGATCCAGGTAGCGGCCGCAGCAGGCCGCGTAGGCGAGCGGGCGGGAGCGCAGGTCGGCGCGGCCGCAGGGGCATGGGGTGGGGTCTTGGGGCTTCGATGGCATGACTCAATGCGTTCGCAAGTACGAAGCTACCAATCGTAGACTCGGCGCTTCAACGGCAGGAGTCTCGCATGTGGAATATGTCTGTCCCCTGGTGGGAATTCGTGGTGCGCGGCGTGGTGGTCTACATCTTTCTGCTGATCTTCCTGCGCGCGACCGGAAAGCGGCAAACGGGGCAGTACGCGCCGTTTGATCTGGTGCTGCTGCTCATCCTCTCGAACGCGGTGCAGAACTCGATGAACGCGGGCGACAACTCGCTCATTGGCGGCCTGATTTCGGCCAGCACCTTGATTGGCTGCCATGTGGGGTTGTCGCAACTGACCTACCGCTTCCGCCGCCTGGAGCGCCTGATCGACGGCCACCCGCGGGTGCTGGTGCAGGATGGCAAAGTGGACGAAGCATTGATGCAAAACGAGCGGCTCTCGCCCAGCGACCTTGCTGCAGCCTTGCGGGCCGGTGGCTGCCTGCACACGCACGAGGTGGAGCGCGCCACCATCGAGGTCAACGGCAACATCACCGTGGTGCTCAAGAAGCGCTGAAATTCATAAGGAAATCGGCCTCCAGCGCTTATCGGTAAAGCGCGAGCAGCTATAACATCTGAAGCATCACGCCAGCGCGCGCTGGATGATGATCTTCTGCACGTCGCTGGTGCCTTCGTAGATCTGGCAGACGCGCACGTCGCGGTAAATGCGCTCCAGCGGGAAGTCGTTCAGCACACCGTAGCCACCCAGCGTCTGGATGGCGGCGCTGCACACTTGCTCGGCCATTTCGCTGGCAAACAGCTTGGCCATGGCGGCTTCTTTCAGGCAGGGGCGGCCGGCATCGCGCAGGCTGGCGGCGTGCCAAATGAGCTGGCGGGCAGCCTCCAGCTGCGTCGCGCAATCGGCCAGGCGAAAGCCTACGGCCTGGTGGTTGAAGATGGCGGTGCCAAAGCTTTCGCGTTCTTTGGAATACTGCAGCGCCACCTCAAACGCGCTGCGCGCCATGCCCAGGCTTTGCGCGGCGATGCCGATGCGCCCGCCCTCCAGGCCGCCGAGCGCAATCCTGTAGCCCTCGCCCTCCTGACCGATCAGGTTCTCGGCCGGAATGCGGCAGTTCTCGAAACTGATTTGCGCCGTGTCGCTGCTGTGCTGGCCGAGCTTGTCTTCCAGCCGCGCCACCACGTAACCCGGCGCGCTGGTGGGCACCAGGAAGGCGCTCATGCCCCTCTTGCCGGCGCCCTTGTCGGTGACGGCGATGACGATGGCGACATCGCCATTCTTGCCGCTGGTGATGAACTGCTTGACGCCGTTGATGACATATTCGTCGCCCTCTTTCACCGCCGTGGTGCGCAGGCCGGAGGCGTCAGAGCCGACATGCGGCTCGGTGAGGCAGAAGGCGCCGAGCATCTCACCGCGCGCCAGCGGCGTGAGCCAGTAGCGCTGCTGCTGGGCGTTGCCGTAGCGCAGCAGGATGGCGTTGACCGGGCAGTTGGTGACCGAGATGACGGTGCTGGTGCCACCGTCGCCAGCGGCGATTTCTTCCAGCACCAGCGCGAGCGAGAGGTAGTCGAGCCCTGCGCCGCCCAGTGCTTCGGGCACGCAAATGCCGTAGGCGCCGAGCGCCGCCAGGCCCTGGTGGGCGTCTTTGGGGAAATGGTGCTCACGGTCCCAGCGCGCGGCGTGCGGCCAGAGTTCGGTTTGGGCGAAGTCGCGCACCGCGTCGCGGATCATTTCCTGGTCTTGGGTCAGCAGCATGGGCTTGGCCTTTGGTGATGTGGGTAAGTGCGTACTACCAATGGGCAGCTCGCCGGCCGTCGTGGTGCAGCAACCGACCTTTGTCGGCAGGTGTCAGGCTGGACAGCGTGGCCAACATGCCGCTCGCGCTCTGCGCGGGCGTGAACGTGGCACCCGCGCCGCCCATGTCCGTCTGCACCCAGCCGGGGTCGATGGTGACCAGCGTCGCGCCGGGGTAGTTGTGCTGCGCTGCGGCGACCGCCATGTTGAGCGCGGCCTTGCTGGTGCGGTACAGCCAGGCATTGCTGGCCGGCACGCTGCCGATCTGCGACATGCTGGACGACATGAAGGCAAACACACCGCCAGCCGCCTCGACCAGCGGCGCGACCTGCGGGATTGCCTGCATGGCGCCGAGCACGTTGGCGTGCATGACGGCGTCGAAATCCGGCTGCGTCGGCGGCGCGCTGGCGCCGCCGCGGCGCATGACGCCCGCCACGTAAAACGCCAGGTCGATCTGTTCGCCATCAAGCTGCCAAGCCAGGCCGCTGACGCTGGCCGGGTTGGCGACGTCCACCGTCAGCACTTCAGCGCCCAGGCCCTGCAGGTGCGCACGGTCTTGCGCTGTGCGTACGGTGGCGATCACGCGGGTGCCGCCCGCCAACAGTTGCTGCACCAGCTCCAGGCCCAGGCCGCGCGAAGCGCCGATGATCAGCGCGGTACCAAAGCTTTTCTTAGTCAAATAGGCCTCCAGCGCTTATTGGCATTGCGCAAGCAGCTATCAAAAACGAAGTTCTCGACTCAAACCAATTCCACCGCCATGGCCGTGGCTTCGCCGCCGCCGATGCACAGCGTTGCCAAACCCTTGGTCTTGCCGCGTGCCTTCAAGGCATGCAGCAGCGTCACCAGGATGCGTGCGCCGCTCGCGCCGATCGGGTGGCCCAGCGCGCAGGCGCCGCCGTTGACGTTGACGATGTCGTGCGAAAGGCCGAGCTCTTTCATCAAGGCCATAGGCACCACGGCGAACGCCTCGTTGATTTCCCACAGCTCCACCTCGCCCGCCTTCCAGCCCGCCTTGGCCAGCGCCTTTTGCGTCGCACCCAGCGGCGCGGTGGCAAACCACTCGGGCTCCTGCGCGTGCGTGGCGTGGCTAACGATGCGCGCCAGCGGCTTGCAGCCGAGTTTTTCGGCGGTGGACTGGCGCATCAGCACCAGCGCGGCGGCGCCATCGTTGATCGACGAGCTCGACGCCGCGGTAATGGTGCCGTCCTTCTTGAAGGCGGGCTTGAGCGTGGGGATTTTTTCAAGCTTGACCTTGCCCGGGCCTTCGTCGACGGACACCACCGTTTCGCCGGAGCGTGTCTTGACCGTGACGGGCGTGATCTCGGCCGCGAACGCGCCGGACGCCGTGGCGGCCTTGGCGCGCTCGACACTGGCGGTGGCAAAGGCATCCTGCTGTTCGCGCGTGAAGCTGTACTTGGCGGCGCAGTCTTCGCCAAAGGTGCCCATGGAACGGCCGGGTTCGTAGGCGTCTTCCAGGCCGTCGAGCATCATATGGTCGAAGATGCGGTCGTGGCCCAGGCGGTAGCCGCCACGGCCTTTTTGCAGCAGGTAGGGCGCGCCGGTCATGCTCTCCATGCCGCCGGCGACCATGACCTCGTGCGTGCCGGCCAGCAGCATGTCGTGCGCCATCATGGCGGCCTTCATGCCCGAGCCGCACATCTTGCTGAGCGTGACAGCGCCGGCCTCTTTCGGCAGGCCGCCCTTGAAAGCCGCCTGGCGCGCCGGCGCCTGGCCCTGGCCTGCCATCAGGCAGTTGCCAAACAGCACCTCGCCTACGGCCGAGGGCGCAATGCCGGCGCGCTCGACGGCAGCCGCAATGGCTGCGCCGCCCAGGTCGTGCGCCGCGATGCTTGCGAAGTCGCCCTGAAACGCGCCCATGGGCGTGCGGGCGGCAGAGACGATGACGATGGGATCGGGGTTGGACGTGCTCATGGCGAAACTCCTTGAATCAAGCAAATGGATGAGAAAAATCAGTCGGCGTAGGGCTGGCCAAAGCGCTTGCTGGCGTCGTAAGGGAACACGTCGTAGACGTGGCCGGCTTGAATGCGTTCTTTGTGCGACTGCCAGAAGTCCACGTCCAGCAAATCGGCGTGGTGCTGCATGAAGACTTCGCGCACCGCATCGTTGCCAAGCAGGAAGGGCGCGAAGGTTTCGGGAAACACGTCGTGCGGGCGCACGGTGTACCAGATCTCGCCGCTCATTTCTTCTTCCTCGTTGCGCGGCTCGGGCACGCGGCGGAAGTTGCAATCGGTGATGTACTCGATTTCGTCGTAGTCGTAGAACACCACCTTGCCGTTGCGCGTGACGCCAAAATTCTTCCACAGCATGTCGCCAGGGAAGATGTTGGCCGAGACCATGTCCTTGATCGCGTTGCCGTAGTCGATCACGCTGCGCTCCATCTGCTGGCGCGCGCGAGGCTCGTCCAGGCCGGTATCAAAAGCTTCTTGCAGGTAGAGGTTGAGCGGGATCATGCGCCGCTCGATATACAGGTGCTGGATGATGACTTCCTGGTGGCCATCGCCATCGCGGTCGCTGATTTCGAGCTGGCTGGGCGCGAATTTCTCGATTTCAGCGATCAGCTCTTCGGTAAAACGATCACGCGGGAACGCGACCAGGCTGTACTCGAGCGTATCGGCCATGCGGCCGACGCGGTCGTGCTGCTTGACCAGCCAGTATTTGCCCTTGATCTGCTCGCGTGTCGTGTCTTTCTGCGGCGGGTAGTAGTCCTTGATGAGCTTGAACACATAGGGAAAACTCGGCAGATCAAACACCAGCATCACCATGCCTTTGATGCCCGGCGCAATGCGGAACTTGTCGGTCGAATGCTTGAGGTGGTAGAGAAAATCGCGGTAGAACAGCGTCTTGCCCTGCTTGGCCAGGCCCAGCGCGTTGTACAGCTCGGCCCGTGGCTTTCTGGGCATCAGGCTGCGCAGAAACTGGACGTAGGCGCTGGGGATTTCCATGTCCACCATGAAGTAGGCACGCGCAAAGCTGAACAGCATTTGCAGGTCTTCTTCACCGAACAGCGCGGCGTCTATGAACAGCTTGCCTGCGTCGTTGTGCAGGATCGGCAGGGCAAACGGCACTTCGTTGTAGCCGTTGATGATCTTGCCGACCAGGTAGGCGCCCTTGTTTCGATAGAACAGGCTGGAAAGCGCCTGAATCTGGAAGTTGGCGCGCACCTTGACCTGGTGCAGACGCGCCTGCAGGGCGCGCAGCACGTGGTCTACATCACGCGGCAGGTCGGCGAACTCCCGCTGCAACCGGTACGACTGAACGATGGCAAGCACCGTCTCGCGAAGGTTTTCTACCGTTGGGTAGTAGGCGTAATAGGTGGGCCGCCCTTCGAAGTCGTCGTTCTCCAGGTATTCCGTGCTCATCGCCGGGCGCACGAAAATGAAGTTGTTGTGGAAGTGCGTGCGGTGCAGGATTTTGGTGGTAACCGAGTTGAAAAAAGTCTCGGCCAGTTCCGGCTGGTGATGCTCGACCAGCAAGCCGATGTAGTGCAACTTGATCTCGTGCCACACGTCCATCGCCAGCTTGCCGGCGGCAAACTCCTTCTCCAGCCGTTTCACGCATTCCTTGACGCGCAGGTCGTAGAACTCGATGCGTTCGCGCTGCGCGCGCTGCTGGTCGTGCCAGTCCGCGGTTTCAAACCGGTGCTGGGCACGCGCAGACTCGGTTCGAAACAGCCGGTAGTGGCGGTTGAACCCGTCCACCATCGCCTTGGCGATGTTGTAAGCGAGAGGGGTATCAAGGCGCGGAGAAGGCATGGGCAAACGTCAAGCGGATGTCGGTACCAAGAAGATTTTGATCGCCTGGGTCACTTGTCGAAGCATGCGAACCACGCGCAATCAGAAGGCAGGACATCCTGAGCTGCGCCGCCGACCAGCCTCAGGCGACCGCCAACCTTCTGCGCGCCACCACACCGGCAACAGCGGCTTCGTACAGCTCGTCCAGGCCCGAGTTGCCGGTCACGGTGATGTCCAGGTCGTGAATCAATCCGTCTTTCAGTCCGTAGCACCAGCCATTGAGCGTGAGGTTCTGACCGCTGGCCCACGCGTCCTGAATCACGGTGGTTTGTGCCACATTGAGCACCTGCGCAATCACGTTGAGCTCGCACAGCGCGTCAAGCCGCCAGTGCGGCGCGAGGCCTGCAAGTAATTCCCGATGGCGATCGCGCACGTCTTTCACATGACGAATCCAGTTGTCCGACAGGCCGACACGCAGGTCTTCCAGCGCCGCGCGCACGCCACCACAACCGTAGTGGCCGACCACCATCAGGTTGCCAACCTTGAGCTGGTCCACCGCAAACTGAATGGTCGAGAGGCAATTGAGGTCGGTCGGCACCACGACGTTGGCAATGTTGCGGTGCACGAAGACTTCGCCCGGCTCCAAGCCCGTGATCTGGTTTGCCGGCACGCGGCTGTCAGAGCAACCTATCCACATGTACTGGGGATTTTGCTGCGCCAGCAGGCGGGTGAAGAAGCCCGGGCGCTCGGCCTCCATTTGCGCTGCCCACGCGCGGTTGTGTTCAAAGAGTTCGGGTATGGAATCTATCGTCATCAGTTGACCTCAAAAAAATGATTCTTGTTGTGCTCAGCAGGTTTCCGCGAACAGCTCACGGCCGATCAGCATGCGGCGGATTTCGCTGGTGCCAGCGCCAATCTCGTACAGTTTGGCATCGCGCCAGAGGCGCCCAAGCGGATATTCGTTGATGTAGCCGTTGCCGCCAAAAATCTGGATACCCTCGCCCGCCATCCAGGTTGCCTTTTCGGCGCACCAAAGAATCACGCTGGCGCAGTCCTTGCGCACCTGGCGCACATGCTCCGTGCCCAGCATGTCGAGGTTCTTTGCCACGGTGTAGGCAAACGAGCGCCCCGCCTGCAGCACGGTGTACATGTCGGCAACCTTGCCCTGGATGAGCTGGAATTCGCCAATGCTCTGGCCAAACTGCTTGCGGTCGTGCGTGTAGGGAATCACGTTGTCCATCACCGACTGCATGATGCCCAGCGGCCCGCCGGTGAGCACGGCGCGCTCATAGTCGAGCCCGCTCATCAACACCTTGGCGCCCATGTTGACGCCCCCGAGCACATGATCGGCTGGTACTTCGACGTTCTGAAATACAAGCTCGCCGGTGTGGCTGCCGCGCATGCCGAGCTTGTCGAGCTTTTGCGCCACCGAGAAGCCCGGCATGCTCTTTTCGATCAAAAAGGCCGTGACGCCACGGGCGCCCAGTTCGGGCTCGGTCTTGGCGTAAACCACCAGCGTGTCGGCGTCGGGGCCGTTGGTGATCCACATCTTGCTGCCGTTGAGCAGGTAGTAGCCGCCCTTGTCTTCGGCCTTGAGCTTCATGCTGATAACGTCCGAGCCTGCGCCCGGCTCGCTCATGGCCAGCGCGCCGACATGCTCGCCGCTGATCAGCTTGGGAAGGTATTTCGCCTTTTGCGCGGCGCTGCCATTGCGGTTGATCTGGTTGACGCACAAGTTGCTGTGCGCGCCATACGACAAGCCGACCGACGCACTGGCACGCGAGATTTCTTCCATCGCGACCATGTGGGCAAGGTAACCCATACCAGCGCCGCCATGGCCTTCGGGCACCGTGATGCCGAGCACGCCGAGATCGCCCATCTTGCGCCACAGGTCCATGGGGAACTGATCGCTCTGGTCAATTTCGGTGGCGCGCGGCGCAATCTCAGACTGCGCAAAATCACGCACCGCGTCGCGCAGCGCATCGACCTCATCGCCGAGCTGAAAGTTGAGACCGGGTAAGTTGGCTGGAAGACTCATGGGGGGTTCCTCTGTGAAATTGACTACTGCGTTGCTCAGCCCGAAACGTCGCTGCGCCCTTGCACGCACATCAATGTGCAGGCCATGGTGGCGACCAGCTTCTCGGCGCCACTTGTGAGCGCCAGCGCCCTGCCCTCGCAGACCATGATGGTGCGGCCCGGCTTGAGCACGCGGCCTTCGAGACGAAAGCGCTCGCCGCGCGCCGGCGCCAGCAAATTGACCTTGAATTCGATGGTGAGCACTGCGGCGTCTTCCGGCATCAGACTGAAGCCTGCGTATCCGCAGGCCGAATCGAGCGCAGCAGACAACATGCCGGCGTGAATGAAACCGTGCTGCTGGGTCAGAGTGGGCGCCCAGGCGAATGCGATATCCACAGCCCCTGGCTCGATACGCTCCAGGGATGCGCCCATCGTCTGCATGGCCCCTTGCTTGGCAAAACTCTCCTGAACGCGCTGAACATAGCGCACATCTTTGGGCTGAAACTGGGGGTGCGACACAGTGTTTTGCTTTACGTTACGTAAACGTCAATTATCCACGGATTTCGTTTTCAGTGTTCGCAGGTGTGCTCGCGCCTCACGCTCGTGCAAGCGGACTTCGTCGAGGTTGGCCTGCAAGTCGGCAAGTTGTACTTCCAGTTGCTTGCGATGCTCGCCCAGAACTGTCAGGAACTTTTCCAGCTGCACGCCGGTATCGCGTGGACTGTCGTACAGGTCGATGATTTCACGCGCCTCGGTAAGCGACAGGCCGATACGTTTGGCACGCAGCGTGAGTTTGAGCCGGATGCGGTCTCGCGCACTGTAGATACGGCTGCGCCCCCCAGGGCCTGTGCGCTCGGGCTGTAGAAGGCCCATGTCTTCATAGAAGCGCATCGCGCGTGTCGTCAGATCAAACTCGCGCGCCAGATCCCGAATGGTGTAGGTGGGTGCCATGATGAGAGGGCCAGGTCGGGTCGCGAAGATGTCAGCAGGCATTGGCCAGGTTGCCTAAACTTCTGCGTCAAATGACGTTACGTTAACGTCAATGCTACCCGATGAGGCTCGATGAATCACGAAGAAGCGCGTCTTCACTATCCACTGGCTGATACGCTGCCCCCCGCCGGTACCGCGCTGGAGTTGCTTCCCGGGGTGAAGTGGATACGCATGGGCTTGCCGTTTGCGCTCAACCACATCAACCTGTGGCTGCTGAAAGACAGCGTCGCGGGAGCAGACGGACCCATAGAGGGATGGACGGTCGTTGATTGCTGTGTAGACCACCCAAAGTCCCGTGCCGCCTGGGAGAGCATTTTCGAGCATGCACTGGAAGGCCTTCCCATTGTGCGCGTGATCGCGACGCATATGCACCCGGACCATCTCGGTCTCGCGCACTGGCTGTGCGAGCGCTGGAAAGCGCCGCTGTGGATCAGCGCCACCGACTATTACACGGCCCTCGCAGCGACCAACGGGCTACAAGCACAGAATGCTGGCGCCCTGAGCGATTTCTATCAAAGCCATGGAGTGAGCGACCCGGATTTCCACGCCTACCTTCAAGGTCGCGGAAACCAATACTCAGCACTTGTCCCTGCCCTGCCATTGCAGTTTCATCGGCTGCTGGATGGTGACAAGATCACCATAGGCAGCCATACATTCGAGTGCATCGTGGGCTATGGGCATGCGCCGGAGCACATCGCCTTGCACTGCGGTGCATTGGGCCTGCTTATCAGCGGAGACATGGTGCTGCCCCGCATCTCGACCAATGTCAGCGTGTTCGCCTCCGAACCCGAAGCAGACCCGCTGCGGCTTTTTTTGGCGTCGCTGCGTCGCTATGACACCTTGCCCGAGACCACACTGGTGCTTCCATCACATGGCAAACCGTTTACTGGTCTGGCAGAACGGCTAAAACAGTTGCACGCGCATCACTCTAAACAGCTCGAACTCACACGCAAGGCGTGTGAACGCGCGCCCATTTGCACAGCGGGACTTTTGCCCATCTTGTTTGCCAGGACGCTGGACACCCAGCAAATGAGCTTTGCCGTGGGTGAAGCGCTCGCGCATCTCCATTGCTTGTGGCATGCGGGCGAGGTTCATCGCACCAAGGGCCCGGATGGCGTCTACCGCTTTTCCCTTGCGGATGCTCAGGCGGATTTGTCGCTCGATTGAAGGGCAGCCAAATCTGCGGCGTTCAGCCACCGCCATTGGCCTGGTGCCAAGTCGGCGGGTAATGGGTACGCACCTATCGAATGACGGTGCAGGCCTTCAACCCGGTTCCCCACGGCTGCCAGCATGCGTTTGACCTGGTGGTATTTGCCCTGCGTGAGCGTGAGATCAAGGCGATGCGTGGAAATGGCCTCACAGGCCGCCGCCGAAACAGGAGCCGGATCATCGTCCAACACCACGCCTGCCAGCAATTTCGCAATTTGCTCCTGCGAAACCGGGTGTTTGGTCGTGACCCGATAGACCTTTGGCACTTGCTTCTTCGGAGAGCTCATACGGTGTATGAACTGACCGTCGTCGCTAAGCAATAACAGCCCGGTCGTGTCTTGGTCCAACCGGCCGACCGCCTGAACGCCTTGCAGTGCGCCACGCGCAGGGCGTTGCCGCAGCGGTGCGGGCAGCAAGGTATAGATGGATGGATGACGCGAAGGCTTTTGAGAGCATTCCGTGCCTTCAGGCTTGTGCAAGGCGATGTACACCTTTTCGCCGTACTGCCACTCCTGGCCTTGCACACGAAATCTGAAGCCATCGTCGACGTCGAGACTGATGCTGGTATCGGCGCAGACCGTCCAGCTGCCTGGCTCGCCTCGGATGGGAAGCTCAACAAAGCCTTGTTGGATCAGGCCGGCACAGACTCGCCGCGTCCCGAATCCTTGTGAATAAAGCAGTTCTTGAATATTCATTGGACCAATTTCGAGTCTATCGCGGCTTGCAAAAGCGAAACCCCCTTGACCATTGTGTAGTCAAGGGGGTTTTGCAGGGCTGT